>DAOLLE010000064.1:0-10440 GCA_035331205.1 Burkholderiaceae bacterium | reverse complement strand
GCCCAGAGGCCGCTCGGGCTACCCGAGCTGGTCCGAGGCCTGAAGATACAAGGCCCAGCAGCACCGTCAGCACGATCACCACCATGAGCAGCGATGTCAGCAGACGCTGTCGCAGTGTTGCTGCGCGCCGCTCGATCAGCACCATGAAGGGCAGACCGCCGCGCTGGCTCCCGGCGGACGAGAGAATCGAGTGACTGCTTTGACTCACGATGGGCACCTCGCACATTCGATGACCAACACTCTAGGGATTGCAGTCGACTCGTAACGCCCCGTATCTCGCGAGATGCCAATGTTTGCCGGTGCTTTTCGACAGATCCGGCGGCAATATGGATGTGACGAATTTCACGGCCATAGGCCGGGCCTTCGGCAGCATTTCGGCTGAAGGCGGTCCTCACTTGAGCGCCTTCAAGCCTCGTGACCCACTCGTCGTGAGATCGTTCGCATCACCCTGAGACAACGCAGGCAGGAGTTCGCTGCCCTGTGCAGCCCAGCCACGACGAGGCCCATCGTCATGCGCCATGCGGAACACCGATGGTTGTGTGCCCAAAGCCGTCTGGCGAGTGCTCCTGGGTTGCTTGGCGGCTCGCCGGCCGTGGCGATCCACGCCGGGCTGATTCAGGCCAGGTTCATGGCGTCAAAGTGGACGTGATCCACCCTGTGTCGTCCGATTCCGACCTTGATGTCCTCGCGAAACGGGCGTTTCGAGCGCCTGTCTCGTGGGGCAGGAATCTGGCCATCGCCAGGCAGGCGTAACATCGGGCCGCTAATCTCAAGCGCAAATGCACACGTACGAAGAGACACGCGAGCGCAGCGCCGAAGTGCTGCGAATGACGCTGGCCTTGATGGGCCAGTACGAGGCGGCATTCAATCCGCTCACGTTTGCTGTCTGGTACGAGCATGCTGCCGGCATCAATGGCAGGTTGAGCCGGGCCGTCGAGGCCGCCAGACTGACCGACCCCCGGATCGGTGACGAAACCATCGCTCGTCTGTATCAGGATTATGTTTGCCCCATCGATGCGCAGGGGATGCAGCGCGCTTCAGGAGAGCTCGAGCGGGTAATGTCGGGCCTTGCAGACAGTGCTGCAAGCACCAGCGACCGGGCCGGCAGTTTTGGCGAGACGCTCGCGAACTTCGAGGATGCGCTGACAAGTGCTCGCGCATCTTCGGAACTGGGGCAGGCGCTTGACAAAGTTCGTGGCAGCACCACGGAGATGAAGGACTCCACAGCAGCCCTCGCGCACCAGGTTGCCATGGGGCGGCAAGAGATCCAGCGACTGCGCGAGGATCTGAGCCGTGCGCGCAACGATGCCATGATCGACCCGCTGACTGGCGTCCTCAACCGCAGGGGTTTCGATCAGCAGATTGAGGCGATGTTGGAACGGGCGCGTGAGACTGGTCAGCCACTGAGCGTCGTGATGTTCGATATCGATCGATTCAAAGCAGTCAATGACACGTACGGTCACGTCATGGGTGATCGCGTGTTGCAGGCGGTGGCCGAAGTTCTGCGGTCAGGTATGTCGAATTCTTCGAACGCACTGGCGCGATACGGCGGCGAGGAGTTCGCCGCACTCCTACCGAATACGCATCAGGAGGACGCTGTTGCACTGGCCGAGTCGTGCCGCCTGCAGGCGAAAGCGCTCAGGGTGCTTGATCGGCGCAAGCAGGAGGTGATGCTGACCGTGACGATCTCTGCGGGAACTTCCGCGTCGCGCCCGAACGACGATAGTGCCAGCCTCATCGCGCGCGCGGACCAAGCCCTCTATTCCGCAAAGCAATCCGGACGGGACCGGGTCGTTTGCGCTTGAATGGCCTCGCAATGTCCGGAGAGTCGGCGAGACGCCGCGCACTGCCCCGAGGTTTCACTCCGGTGTGACCAGGAGCCCAGCGCCAGGTTGTGGGGCCTACGGGCCGTGTACGCGAACTGACTTGACTGCCCTGGCGGATCGCGTCTTCGTTATTGGCAGCCGCGATCGGCCCTGGTCAACCTAGAACCTTCGATCAACCTTTCCGAGACCGCCAGCGGGCTAAAACTCCGCTCTTGAGATGTGGCATACGCGCGGCAGCCGCCTGCAGATCTCGGCCCATGCATGCGTCCGTGAGTTCGACGCTCTCCTCGAAAGCAGACGTTCACAGCACGCGGCTCCCCGCTGCAAGAAGCTCACTACCGCGGAGTGGGTCGAGCCCAGATATCGATTTGCTCCATCATCACCCGGGCGCTATCGATCTGCGATCCACGAATCCCGCGAAAGGGCTCACCCGGCGAGATCCTGCCGCCTGAAACCGATGACCTTGGAAGGAAGTTCAGAGTCGTCGGGACGCATGCAATCATTGTCGCTGCGGCGCGGCGCCGGCGCAGTTGAGCTACCTGCGGAGTCACCGGACAGCGCGGTGTGCCTTCTGTTGGCGCCAATGCTGTCGCGAACGTGTCGGTGACCGACTGCTACGGATCCGGTCACCCGACGTCAGGACTGAGTTTCGGCATGGCGCGATCACTTGATTCGTGATCCAGTGTGCAGACGTGGGCGACCGGCGGAAGATGCCGCACGCGCTTCAGAAGGTCCGTCCATCGCTCAGAGGGAACTGTCATGGGTTTTCACGTTCACTGGGAGAACCGAGGTGTCGTCAAGCGGTACTTCGGACAGGTCAGTGCAGAGGAACTGATCGCCCCCGTCATTGCGACGGAAGCCGACCCACGATTCGACCGACTGCGCTATGTGATCAACGATTTTCTCGACGCGACGAGCGTAACGTTCACGCAGGCCGACATCGACGAAATCGCGGCCTGCGACATAGGGGCTGCCTTGACCAACCCGCGCATCAAGGTCGCCGTTGTGGTCGTGCAAGAAGATGTCATCGAGTTGGTCGGTCGCTACATCCAAGCGTCGGGAATGGCTTACCCGACCCGCGTGTTCCCCACCATTGCTCAGGCAAGAGCCTGGGTGGCCGAACCCTCGCCAGGATGGCCTGTGACCCAACTTTGAGGGCGATGGCCGGGGCAGGAATTCGCCCGATTGAGCGAAACCTTCGCATCGATTGCCGGTGGAGCGCGCGAGGTGGCCGACAAGTTACGGGACATCAGCGCCGAGGCGGGCGAGCAGAGCGCCGGCTTGGCGCAAATCTCTCAGGCCGTGCAGCACATTGACGAACTGACGCAGCAGAACGTACAGATGGGTGAGCCGGCCATGCACCGTTCGACAAAGCTCAGCCAGCGTGCCGATCGCCTGTCGCGAGCGGTAGGCTCGTGACGCCTGCGTCAGGACAGCGCCGACGAAGCGCTGAGGCTGGTACAGCGGGTGGTCGAGTAGCAATTTGCCAAGGGCGATGCGGAACTGCACAAGATCACCCATGCTGAAGCGGAATTGGCGGGCCGCGAAATATACGTCTTCGCGCTCAACCGCCGCTGAGCCAACCGGGCCTTCGGCGGCAACCTGCCACGGGTGGGCACCTCAGTGCACGAGGTCCGCGGCGTCGATAGCGACAAACGGGTCCGCGATGCATTCGAGCAGGCCGCGAATGGCGGGGCTACGTCGACCATGTCTTCGCGAATCCGACCACCGCGGAAGTGGATCCGAAGACCTCCCACATCGACCCGGCAACGAAGAACCCGGTGATCGGATGTGGCGTCTACGCGTCGCGTGGTGATCCCGTGGAGAGAAAGTCGCTTGCGTTGCAAGCGGCGCGGCTAGAACAGCGGCTGCAGTTCGTGCGCGCATGACCAATGTGATGCGCTTGCAGACACGAGAGACAAACGTCGGAAGCATCAATCCTGACGCTGCCCCATTGTTGAATCGGCGACGCGAGACTTTGCGCGCCTGCTGCGTGAGGCTCACGCATCTGCGCAACGAGCTCGACGTGGATGCCCGCTCGCCCTCGTAACGCTCGATCAGTGGCGTCTATGCCGTCCAATCTCGCGGCGGGGCCCACTACTTCGCGCAACCAAAGTCCCTTTTGCCCCAAGTGCGCTCGACCACATGTCGATCGGACCGACTTCCTGAGCGTCGAACGAGCACGCTGCGCCAGCCCTGGAACCCAAGACAAACTGCCCCATGAAGCTAGAGGCTCGCAGTGCAGAACGACTCGAACGACGCTGGCCACCGCTGACTTTGAGCGCAAGCATGGGGAGGGTCGATCCCACCACCAATGCCGGAATCCTTTGCTCATTGCGCCAGCCGGTGATATCTTGACAACTCGCATCAAGCGAACACCGACCGCACCGGAGGAGTGCGCGATCTGAGGTCTACATCACGCAGCTCGATAGTCCTTCAGAAGTTTGGGCAGACGACGTGCACCAGAGGTTGGTCGTGGCACTCGAAGCGGCCGGCCTTGCGGTAGCCGAGTTTGATCCCGCCGCCGGCGCCGTACTCCTCGACTCCGCCTGCTGCGATCAATTCGGGATCGAGCGGCGCAGTGCCACTCTGACGCAATCGCAATGGCTGGATCTGTTCGAACCCAGTGATCGCCTGATCCTGGCCACGGCGATGGGGACAGAACTGGATGACGAGGCCACCGAGCACTTGTTGATTCAGGCACGGAGGTCTGCCGAAGGACCGATCGCCACTTTGGACGCTTCGCTACGACGCTTGCGCGGATCCAATCGCCTGATCATCGTCCTGCGGGACGTGACTTCCGAGCTCTCACAGCAGGAGATGCGCCACCAGAAACTCGCTGCCGAGCGAGCCAACCAGGCGAAGACGGACTTCATGGCACAAGTCAGCCATGAGCTTCGCACGCCGCTGAACGCCATTCTGGGCTTTGCGCAAATGATGGCGACCGACGTCAACCATCCACTGCATCCCGCGCAGCGGGAGCGGCTCGAGGTACTGTTGAATTCGGGCGGTCGGCTCCTCGGGCTCATCGACCAGTTGCTTCAGATCGGCCGTATCGAGCATCGCGGGAAAGCCTTGGAACGCATACCCATCGCGGTCAGAGATGCCATCACGCATTGCGTCAATGAACTGCACCCGATGGCCATGGAGCGCGACATTTCAGTCGAGCTGGACATCGGGACCACGGCTCGATCAGCCGTCTTAGCCGATTCCGCGGCCTTGGCGCAGGTGTTGTCCAACCTCGTGTCCAACGCCATCAAGTACAACCGCCCTGGTGGCCGCGTCAGGATCCGTTATCGAGAACAACTCGACGGCGAGTTGACCGTCGATGACACCGGCCCCGGCATGTCAGACTCTGAACTTGGGCATCTGTTCGAACCCTTCAATCGGCTGAGTGCCACCACTTCGAAAGTTCACGGAACGGGGTTGGGCCTAGTCATCACGCGCGAACTCGTCCAGGCGATGGGCGGTCGTCTCGAGGTGTGGTCGGAAAAGGGGCGCGGCAGCCGCTTTCGGGTGCATTTGCCTTTGGCCGCCGAGTCCCCTGCGTCGCACCACCCCGCCAACGCGGAACCGGTGCCGTCTCGATGGGATACCGGCGAGCGCGCCTGCGTGCTGTACATCGAGGATGACGAAGTGAATGCCTTGCTGATGCAGCAGATCTTCGACACCCAGCCGGATTGGGAACTCATCGTCGAGACAACGGGAGCGCGCGGGGTCGATGTGGCCATTCATCGCTTGCCAGCCGTCATTCTTCTGGACATGAACTTGCCCGACATGCGCGGTGACGAGATCCTCAAGGCGCTGAAGGGTCACCCGGCGACGAAAGGCATCCCATGCGTTGCTGTCAGCGCGGATGCGATGCCCGAGCATGTTCGACGCGCTCTGGATCAAGGCGCGCATGACTACTGGACCAAGCCGCTGGACCTGCGCAAGACCATCGGGATGCTCAAGAAGCTGCTTTCGTAGTGCTGGCACGGGCTTAAGTGCAGCCATGATTTAACTTTGACCATCGCAGTTGCCGCTCTCGGCGGCCCTAACAGCAACGATGTCCACCGTCTGCTCGGCCCTCTACAGTTCTTCTCCAGGCAATCGCGATGTCCAGGTTCTGCTCAGGGCGATAGCTGCGCTCGGTCCTGTAGGGTTGCCGCGGTAGACACGAAGCCGGCTGATGAACGGCCGCCACACTGTCTTCGTGCGCCATCTGGCCCGGCGCTGGGGCGGCGCGCAGGTGGCCTCCGTCAGCGCTTGGCCTGCGCCCGAACCTGGCCAACCTGAACGCAGCCCGCGAGGGAGTGACATTGGACCTGCGCAGCACCGACGCGACCACGTTGCAGCGCGTTGAGCGCGAGCGGGCGGCGTTCATCGCGCGGCTGGCCGAGGCGCTGCAGACCTGCGGCGCCGGGCACGACGCGCAGGGGATGGCGAGGATCTGCCATTCGGCGAGGATCTTCATGCCGACCGTAAAGGGCATCAGGCACGACCCGCGCGAGCAGACCGCCCCGCCCGCCTCGCGCACGGCGCGAACGTATTGCTCGAGGTGCTGGTAGGGCTGGCGTCGAAGGGCTGAACGAGGCCGACGGAAGTCGACGCTCGACGCCCTCGAATTGACCGGGCGCAATGCCGATGACTGCGCGAGGTGCTGACATGCACGACACCTTCCCTGCCGAGGATCGGCTCGCGATGAGCATCGGACACAGCCAGCGCAGTGCACCGGTCGAGGGCTCGATGCGGCCCGGGGCGACGCTCTGGCTTGTCGGCGGCGCTGCACTGGCGCTCGGCCTGCTGGTCTACTGGACGGAGCGGCCGGCACCCCACTGGCTCGGTTCACTCGGCGGCTGGCTGCCGAGCTTCGTGCACACGCTGGCGTTCAGCCTGTTCACCGCTGCGCTGCTCGCACCACGGCGAGGATCGGAACTCGGCGCCTGCGCGTTCTGGTTCGCCGTCAATTTGCTGTTCGAGGCGGGCCAGCATCCTCAGGTGCGTGAACCGCTGGCCGAGACCCTGCGGCGCGCCCTCGGCACCGGCCCCGCAGCGCGCCCGCTCGAGAACTACTTCCTGCGCGGCACCTTCGATGCCGGCGACGTCGCCGCGGCAGCGCTCGGTGCGGTCGCGGCGGCCCTCCTTCTGAGTCGGCTCCGCCAGGCACGGCAATACCATCATGCGCCCTCACCGCTCCCGCTCTGAGTGGCTGCGCAGGCTGGCGCTGGCCGCGGTCGTCGCGCTGGGCATCGCGTCCATCATCGGCAGCGGCGGTGGCATCGGACTGACCAGCGACTGCCCGCCGGGCATGAGCTGCGACGCCCCGCCGCCGGTGCTGACCGTCTCCGTCCAGCCGCCCTATGCCACGGCGCTGGTCGGCAGCGCGGTGACGTTCACCGCCACGGCATTCGACGCCGCGGGCGCCGTCACGTACCAGTGGAGCCGCTCGTCGGACGGCGGCACGAGCTTTCTCGATCTTCCCGGCGCCACCGCGCGCGCACTCACCCTTGCCGCGGTCAACCTGGCCGACGACGGTGCGATCTACCGGGTGACGGCGCGAGACACCAGTCCGATCGTGGCGCACGCCGGCGCCCGGCTCTCGGTGTCGGCGACGCCCGGCCTGGTGTTCCGCGACACGGAGTTCAACCCGGCCGACTGGGTCGCCACGCCGCTTGGGCTCGGCAGCGTGCCCGCAGCCGCCCACAGCGAAGACACGCCGGCCAGCGGCGGCAACCCCGGCGCCTTCCGAAGGATGGTCATCGAGGTCCCGCCGCAGTCCGGTGGGGGACGCGTGTACTACACCTCGCTCGTGGCGACGTACGACCCGGCCACCCAGGGGGCGATCCGCCTGATCGACTATGCGGAGGACAGCATCTCACTGCAGCCCAACGTCTCGACCTACACCGACTCGGCAATGCTGCTGGAACAGGCCGGGCGACGCTACGTCGCGAACCAGCGCGCCGACGTCAATGTTCCGATCTCCACGAGCTGGAGCTCGAGCCAGAGCCGTGCCAGCCTGCGTGCAGCCGACTTCGGCATGGTCGACGGGCCGGCTTGCCAACCCGGGGAGACCTGCCCCGATTTCTCGGCGCAGGGTGCGCCGATGCGCTTCGGCTACTGGCGCTTCTCCTTCGGAATCCAGGGCGACCGGATCGCCCATGGCATCGACAACTGGCAGGTGACTGTCTGGCGGGAGTGAGGGCCGGTACGCCGAGGCCTCGAAGCCTGGGAGAATCGCGTGCCCCTTGGCAACCAAGGGGCGACGCGCTGAACTCGGAGAATCAAGGGCTTGGCGTCAAAGACTTGCACGAGCCGCTGCTCACCAAACGTCGACTGCATCTCGTTGAGCGATTGAATGAGGACAGGCTTTGCAACTCGATGTCGATTTCCGCCTTTTCCGCTTCCAGTGTGGAGCGTGAGGCGCCGCTGGCCGTTGGCGGGCGAACTCACGGTGAGGGTCAGTGCCCTGACACTCAAGATTGCGGCAGTGACAGCCATGAGCGTCGGCAAAGTGCTTGGCAGCAGACCGCCGTTCCGCCGCCGCGAGGTTTCCCGCTGGGAACGACCGATCCCGGTCAACGCGGCGGACTCGAGTCGACCCAAAGCTGACAACCCTTTCCGCGAGAATCGGTCCGTCTAGCCCGATATCAGAGGCGTGCACGAATGCCAGCGCTCCAGCATGCGGGCCGCCGCCGCTGCATCGTGCATGGCAGCCATCTCCCGGGCGAGCAAGGTAGCTCCCGCGCTCATCGCGCCATTTGCCAACAGCTTCGACAGCTCCGTGCTCACCGCCTCCACGGACTGACGCTCCAACGCGACGGAACTGCCCGCACTCACCCGCGAAAGGGCGCGCGCATTGCGAAAGTGATCCGCCGCCTGCGGCAGCACCAGATGCGGCAGGCCGTGGGCAGCCGCACCGAGCATGGCGCCTGCGCCGCCGTGCGAGACCACCGCATCGCAATGCGGCAGCAGGGCGCCCTGATCGACGAAGCGATGCACGTGCACATGCGCGCCGAGCTGCCCCAGGCCGGGCAGGTCGCCATCCGGGCCCACCGTGATGACGACCGTCCCGCCGAGCTGGGCCGCGGCACGGGCAGCGACGAGGAGCGCCGGGCTGCGGTTGAACACGGTGCCGAAGGTCACGTAGATCCGGGGTCGCTGCGCCGGCGTCTGCTGCAAGGCTGCCTGCAATTCGGCGGGCAGCGCATTGGGCATCGTCGTTGCCGGGTGGTAGGCATTGAAGCGGAAGACACGACCGTCCTGCGGTCCGGTCGAAGCCTGGAGGCTGGCGGGCG
The DNA here is from genome assembly GCA_035331205.1 of Burkholderiaceae bacterium. Lineage (GTDB taxonomy): Bacteria > Pseudomonadota > Gammaproteobacteria > Burkholderiales > Burkholderiaceae_C > Sphaerotilus. The sequence goes on along the minus strand of DAOLLE010000064.1, from coordinate 1,337 downwards.
CGATGTCCAGGTCCAGGTGGCGGTGCAGCCCCCCGTCAGCGGGCACGTCCAGCCCACGCGCTCGCCAGGAAGGCCCGAAGAAGTTCATCGCTTCCTCGACGTATTCACGCGGCGGCCGCAGGCCGTAGCCGTGGGTTGCATGGCGCAGCCCCAGCTGCCGGCAGACCAGCGGCACGGCCAGCGCCGCGGGCTCGCTCACCACGAAGTCGGGCCGCCAGGTCCGGGCGGCCCGTTCGACGCCCTCCAGCATGGCCGGCCCGAGCACCGCGCCGAAGAGCCGCGGAAAGGTGTACGCCGACAAGGACTCCCCGGTGAGCCGCGCTGCGCCGGCATGTGCCGTTCGGAACTCGCCCCGGCTCGCCCCGAAGGTGGGGCCTGCCGCAAACAGATCGAAGCCGTCGCCTTGCAACGCCGGGCAGGCATCGGGTGCCGTCACCCACGCCACCAGGTGCCCCTGCCTGCGCAGCGCCAGGGCCAGTGGCCGCAGCGGCAGCAGGTGCCCCAGACCTCCCGTGGTGCAGAACAGCACGCGCATCGCTTCTGCCGCGGCCTTCAATCGGCGGTCAGCTTGTACTCGTCCACCAGGGACGACCAGACAGCCAGCTCGCGCGTGATGGTCGAGGCCAGGTCCTGGGGCGTCGCGCTCTCGGGGGCCAGCATGCGGCGCTCGAGTTCGCCGCGCATCTCGGGCCGTGCCACGGCGGCGGCGATGTCGGCGGCCAACCGGCCACGGGCAGCCTCGGGCGCCTTGGCCGCCGTGTAGACCCCCTGCCAGGTGGGCACGGCCACGCCGCCCATGCCGGCCTCGGCCATGGTCGGTACCTCGGGCAGCGCAGCGTTGCGCTCGGGTTCCAGCACGGCCAGCACACGCAGCGCGCCGGACTTCGCCTGCCCCTGCAGCAGCGACAGCGGCCCAAACATCAGCTGCACGCGGCCCGCCAGCAGGTCGGGCATGGCCTGGGTGCCCCCCTTGTACGGCACCCGGGTGAGCTGGATGCCGGCGGCCTTCATGAACTGCGCCACCGCCAGCACCTCGCTGGGCGTGCTGGTGGCCACGTTGAAGGCGTTCGGCTGCTGGCGCGCCTGCTTCACGAACTCGGCCAAGGTCTGCGCGGGAACACTGGGGTGCACGGCAAGGGCAAACGGCACCCGGCCGACCTTGCCCAGCGGCGCCAGGTCGTGCGCCCAGTCCAGGCCCGAGCCCTTGGCCAGCAACGGTGTGGCGATCATCGAGCCCGGCGCGTAGAGCAAGGTGTGGCCGTCGGCCGGCGCCGCCAGCGCTTCGCGCGCCGCGACCAGCCCGTTGGCCCCGGGCTTGTTCTCCACCGTCACCACCT
>DAOLLE010000063.1:0-10455 GCA_035331205.1 Burkholderiaceae bacterium | reverse complement strand
CCGCTGTCCGGCGCCGCCACCGTGGCCCCGGGCCCGGCGCCCGAATCGGTCTACGCCGGCACGGTGATGCACCAGCGCCTGCGCCCGCGCCGCCACCGGCTGCAGTACCGCATGTTCTCGCTGCTGCTGGACCTGGACGGGCTGGACGCGCTGCAGCGGCGGCTGCGCTGGCTGTCGGTCAACCGCTTCAACCTCTTCGCCTTCCACGAGCGCGACCACGGCGACGGCCGGGCGCACGGGCTGGCCGACTGGGTGCGCGCGCAGCTGCAGGCCGCCGGGCGGCCGGCGGCGGCGTCGATCCGCCTGCTGGCCATGCCGCGGGTGCTGGGCTACGGCTTCAACCCGCTGAGCCTGCACTTCTGCCACGGCGCGGACGGCCACCTGCACAGCGTGCTCTACGAGGTGCACAACACCTTCGGCGAGCGGCACGTCTACCTCGAAGCTGTGGACGACGCACAAACCGGAGCGGACGCCCGCCTGGTGCAGCGCTGCGACAAGGCCTTCCACGTCTCGCCCTTCCTGCCGCTCGCGCTGGCCTACCGCTTCCGCCTGCTGGCGCCGACCGCGGGGCATGGCGAGTTCGACCTCGCCATCGACGTGCTAGAGCGCGACGAAGTCCCCGTCGCCGATGACCGCGACCGCCGCGTGCTCGTCGCCCACTACGCCGCGAAGCAGCAGCCGCTGAGCGACCGGACCCTTCTGCGCCTGGCCGCCACCCACCCGCTGCTGACGCTGAAGGTGATCGCCGGCATCCACTGGGAAGCGCTCAAGCTGCTGCTCAAAGGCCTGCGCCTGTACACCCACCCCGGCGCGAACACAGACCCGGCGGCGGCCTCCGGCGCCCTGGCCGCCACCGTCCCCTCTGCCTCCGCTGCCTCCACCCTCAAGACCGGGAGCTGACTCCGTGCCCACCGCCCTGCGATCCTCCGAGCTGAACCCCCTGTCCCCCTCGCTGCCCGCGCTCTCTTCGCTCTCCGCCATCCCCGCCCTGGGCACGGCGCGGCCGCACTCGCGGCTGGCCGGCGTCGGCGCTCGGCTGCTGCAACGCCGGCTCGCCCGGCTGCTGGAGCGCCTGGCCTGCGGCTCGCTGCAGGTGCAGCTGCCCGACGGCCAGCTGCTGCAGGCCCAGGGCGCCCAGCCCGGGCCCACCGCCACGCTGCAGCTGCTGCACTGGCGCGCCCTCGGGCGGCTGGTGCTGCGCGGCGACATCGGCCTGGCCGAGGCCTACCGCGACGGCGACTGGACCACGCCCGACCTCACCGCGCTGCTGGAGCTGGGCGCGCGCAACGAGGCGGCCTGGCAGGGCGGCTCGTCCCCCGCGCGGCCGCTGCGCTGGCTGTTCCGCCTCGCCCACCGGCGGCGCGACAACACCCGCCGCGGCAGCCGCCGCAACATCTCGGCCCACTACGACCTGGGCAACCACTTCTACCGCCAGTGGCTGGACGCGGACCTGATCTACTCCAGCGCCCTCTACCGCCAGCCGGGCGACACGCTGGAGCAGGCCCAGGCCGCCAAGATCGCCCGCATCCTCGAGCTGCTGGAGCTGCCTCAGGACCGCGATGCGACCGTGCTGGAGATCGGCTGCGGCTGGGGTGCCCTGGCCGAGGCCATCGCCCGGCGCGGCGCCCACCTCACCGGCCTGACGCTGTCCACCGAGCAACTGGCCCACGCCCGCGAGCGCCTGGATGGCGCCGGCCTGGCCTCGCAGACCGACCTGCGGCTGCAGGACTACCGCGACGTGCGCGGCAGCTTCGACCGCATCGTCTCGATCGAGATGATCGAGGCGGTGGGCGAGCGCTTCTGGCCCACCTACTTCGCCACCCTGCACGACCGCCTCGCCCCCGGCGGCTGCGCGGTGGTGCAGTCGATCACGATCGACGAGTCGGCCTTCGACAGCTACCGCCGCGAGGCCGACTTCATCCAGCACTTCATCTTCCCGGGCGGCATGCTGCCCTCGCGCACCGTGCTGCGCCAGCAGGCCGAGGCGGCGGGCCTGACCATCGACCACGTCGAAACCTTCGGCCTGAGCTACGCCGAGACGCTGGCCGAGTGGCGCCGGCGCTTCCTGGCCGCCTGGCCGCGCATCGCCCGCCTGGGCTTCGACGAGGGTTTCCGCCGGCTCTGGGAGTACTACCTCTGCTACTGCGAGGCGGGCTTCCGCTGCGGACGGGTGGACGTCGGCCTGTACCGCTTCAGGCGCCCCGCTCTCCCCTGACGACTCCTCCCGACAGAACTCCCTGGGGACATCTCTACTTTGGGTTTGCAGCTGCGCTATGCGGGACGCCCGGTGATCCAGCCCACGGAGGGCCGCGTAGAGAAGAGGCATCGACGCCTTCAGCGGTCGGCGTCACTTCATTGATACCCTCCCGTGGATGAGGGATTTTCAAGATTGGGGGGGACACAGTCGGACCGTCGGAGTTTCGGGATGGCGCGGTGCCACCCTGAGCACTCCGAACTGCACCAGGGACTTCCAACATGACGCCCACACTCACTTTCCGGCCCCGTCTGATCGCCCTCGCCGTACTGGCGGTTTCAGGCTTGTGCTCGACCGGCACCTTCGCGGCAGCGCCCGACATCAACGGCGGAACCTCGTGGAACGGATGGACGAGTGAGGGCCTGTCCAACCAGGTCGGCGTCTTCGGCCCCGGCTCGACCACCGCGGTCTACGAGGTCTACTCCACGGTCTTCAGCTTCTACAACAACTCCGTCAGTGGCGGCCCCACGGGTGGCGGATCGACCGGCGGCGCGACCGGGTTCGGCACCGGCAGCTTCTCGACCGGCGCATTCACCAACGGCGACACGATCCTCGGCGTTGGCGTGCGCGTCGTCAGTGGCGGCAGCATCACGGGTTTATCGCCGACCGCGCGCTTCGACCTGGATGCCGACAGCTACCAAGCTGCCACTTCGGTGGGCGGCAGCGACGGCCGAACCAGCTCCGGCACATACTCGGAATACAAGGACTTCACTGTTCAGTTCAACGGCAGCAATTGGGCGGGATCCACGCTCAATGCCCAGGCTGGTGCCGGCTCGTTCTATGGTGGCCCAAGCAATTTCAAGACGATCGCCAGCGGCTACGGCAGCGGCACCAGCGAGGACTGGGCCTTCCGCGCCTTCGCGCAGACTGCTGGCGCGGGCAGCTATCAGATGTTCTTCGACCTGACGGCGATGCAGGCACTGTACGGCCCGAATGCGTTCGGAGTCTCCGGTTTTCCCGGCATCGGCAGCTTCGGTAATCCGGTCCGGGTTTCGCTGAACGGGCTGGGCAGCAACAACGTCGTCATCGAAACGCCGACAGTGCCGGTTCCCGAGCCGGAAACCGACGCGATGCTGCTGGCTGGCCTGGGCGTCCTGGGCGCGGTGGCACGCCGTCGCCAGGTCAAGCAGACCTGAGCACTGCTGCCGGGGCTTGCGTGCCGGTTTGCCAAGAAGGCGACCCGCGGGTCGCCTTCTTTGATGCGGGCGTCAAGGTGCCACAGCCCCAGCCACGCCCCGAGTGATGTCATAGAATGCCATCACTTTGACATCACAACTGCTGTCACCATGGCCCAACTCAGTATCCGCGGACTTGACGACAGCGTGCTGGCCGCCCTGAAGCAGCGGGCCGCAGCCGACAACGCCAGCGTCAATTCGGTGGTGCTGAAGCTGCTGGATGAGGCGCTGGGCCGCTCGCCGCGCAGTGCGGTGCCGCGGCGCCACAGCGACCTCGATGAATTGGCCGGCACGTGGTCACCGCAGGAGGCGCAGGCCTTCGAGCAGGCGACCGCGCCGTTCAGCGAGGTGGATCCGGCGCTCTGGCAGTGAGGAGCAGGCCGTGAAGCCCCTGCTGGTGGACACCAACGCCTACTCGGCGTTCATGCGCGGCGACGCCGCGATCGTCGAGGCATTGGCGCACGCAGACCGGCTGTACCTGAACGCCGTGGTGCTGGGTGAGCTGCTCGGCGGCTTCGCGGCGGGCGCGCGGGAGGCGGCCAATCGGGCGGAGCTGTCGCGGTTCCTGGCATCACCGCGGGTCGGGCTGCTGCCGGTGACCGCCGAGACGGCAGACAGCTACGCACTGGTCTACGGCGGTTTGCGCCGCAAAGGCCAGCCGATTCCGACCAACGACCTGTGGATCGCCGCCAGCGCGCTGGAACATGGCTGCGCGCTACTGACCTTGGACGCACACTTTCGCCAGGTCGAAGGGCTGCGCTGCGGCGCCCGGTTGGAAGACTTCCTGCCCTGAGGCGGGGCCACGCCCGCAGGCTGCGCCCAGGCGCAGGCAGGCCGTCGACCTTCACCCGGCCGTCGGCGGCGCATTGAGCACCGCCGCGAGCCGGTCCAGGTTCTGCTGGTTGGCCGGCTCGCAGATCGCGCGCAGCGCGTCGGCCACCGTCGGGTCGTCGAAGGCCTGCAGCCAAGTCAGCCGCGTGCCGCCGGCCACCGCCTGCAGCCGCACGGTGAGCGTGAACAGCGGCGCCACGCTGTGGCGGATGACGATGCGGTCCGCGTCGGTGACCAGAAACTCGCAGCGGTTGGGGTAGTCCTGGCCGTCCGGCCCGTGCATCACGAAGACCCACGCCCCGCCGGGCCGGAACTCGAACACCTCGAAGCTGTTGGTGAAGCCCGCCGGCCCCCACCAAGCGGCCAGCCGCGTCGGGTCGGCAAAAGCCGCGACGATCGCCTCGGGCGGGTGCGGCAGGACGCGCTCGCTGCGCAGGGTGGCGGTGGAATCCATGGGCGGTCTCCGGTGAGCAACAGGCCCGGCGATGATGCGCCGGCATGCAAGTCCGTGGGCCGCAGCGGGTCGGCCTGATCCGCGGCGGTCTCGGTCGAATCTTGACGCAAGGCAAGCCCCGCCTGCGCCGATCGGCGCAGGATCGTCCCGAGGCGGCCGTCGCGAGCCGCCCGTTGGAGGTGACGATGACCCGCTCGACCCAATCCGCAGCGCCCCGCGGCTGGACGCGCCGCCGCTTCGGCGCGACGCTGCTGCTGGCCACGGCCGCCCTGGCTCCGGGACCGTGGGGATCCTCTGCCGCGGCAGTCCAGGCCGCCACATCGCCCGCCCCGCTGGCCGACCTGGGCAGCACGCAGCGGCTGGAGATCCTGCCGCTGGTGGACTGGTTCGTCGCCGACCCGCGGCTGAAGGGCGAGGCCGCGGTCAGCTACCTGATCCGCACCGACCGCAGCACGCTGCTCTTCGACGTCGGCGGCAACCTGGAGGACAGCGACCCCTCGCCGCTGCAGGCCAACCTGCAGACATTGGGCATCGGCCTTGACCAGATCGACACCCTGGTGATCTCCCACCCGCACATGGACCACGTCGGCGGCTTGGCGAACACCCAGCGCGGCACGTTCGCGCTCGGGCGCCAGCCGGTGGGCCTGAGCCGGCAGCGCATCTTCGTGCCGGTGCCGCTGAGCTACCCCGGCGCCTCGCCGACGGTGGTCACCGGCCCGATGGTGCTGGCCCCCGGCGTGGCCAGCACCGGGCCCATCACCGGCCAGCTCTTCATCGGCCCGGTGCAGGAGCAGGCGCTGGCGATCCGCCTGGCCGGCCAGGGCATCGTGCTGGTCGTCGGCTGCGGCCACCAGGGCCTGCCGGCGCTGCTGCAGCGCACGGCCGAGCTCTTTGCCGAGCCGATCCACGCCATCGTCGGCGGCCTGCACTACCCGATTCCGAAGGGCCGCTGGACGATGGGCGGGCGCGACGTGCAGCGCTGGGCCAGCTACGGCTTCGGCCCCGGCCCGACGCCCGAGGACGTTCAGCGCGACATCGAGCGCCTGCAGGCCACCGGCCTGAAGTGGATCGCGCTCAGCCCGCACGACAGCAGCGACGAGGTGATCGAGCGCTTCCGCAGCGCCTTCGGCCCCCGCTACCGCGACCTGCGCGTGGGCGAGCCGCTGCGCCTGGGCGGGCCCTGACGTGCACCGCAGCGACTGGCTTCGCTGGCTGAGGGCATTCGCGGTCGGGATCGCGATCGGAGGGACGGCGCCCGCCCAGGCCGCCGAACCCTACCCCGACCCCGGCGAGCCCATGCCCTTCGGCCAGGTGGTCAACCTCGCCGCGGTGCGGGCCGTGACCACCGCCCCGCCGGCCGGGCTGGTGGCCACGATCCGCGGTTGGGGTCTGGAGGTGCTGCGGGTGCGCAGCCAGCCGCCGGCCGCGGCACCGAACCCGCTGTTCGCCGAGCTGCCAGAGGCCGGCCCGGAGCTGCTCGGCCGTGCCGAGTTCCAGCCCGGCTACGAGGGCCGGCTGGTCTGCCGCGACGAGCAAGCGCCGCAACGGCTGGACCTGATCCTGATCCGCGACAGTGCGCCCACCTACACGCTGCTGCACGAGTTCGTGCATGCGGTGGTCAAGCCGGTCTGTCCCGGCGAGGCCACCGACCCGGTGATCGAAGCGCGCTTTCGCACCGCCTTCCGCCGCCTGACGATCTACCAGCGCCGCATCTTCGAGGACCCCTGGCGGCTGCTCGACGCACGCTGGCGACGCGACCTGCTGGCCGCGCAGGCCGACGTGGCGGCGGACCTGTACGACCGCATCCGCTTCGGCCAGAGCCAGGAGGCCATCGCCGAGAAGCTGCTGGCGCGGTATGTCGCCACGGACAGTCCCTACTTCGACTCCGCAAGGCGCGAGCAGGGCCAGCGCTACGCCGAGGCGATGATCAACAACGCCATCGACCTGTTCAACGCGGTGGAGACCTCCCGCGCCTTCCTCGCCGAGGCGGTGCGCGAGCTGCACGCCGCGATCCGCCGCGGCGAGCTCACACCGGACGCGGGCGAAGGCCTGAGCGACGCCGAGGCGGCCGCCACGCTCAGCGCCTGCGACGAACTGGCCGCCCGGCTCGCCCCGACACGGGCGGCGCTGGCAGAGCTGAAGGCGTTTCAGGGGCGGTGAAACCGGGCACCCGGGGCTGGCGTCAGCGCGCTCGCACCGCCAGGCTCTGCGTGGCGCGGCCGACCAGCCCCTGCTCGTCGTAGAGCGCCGATTCGGCCAGGCCGGTGCCGGCCGAACCCAGGCAGGTGCGCGCCTCCAGGCAGATCCACTCGCCCACCGGGCGGCGCAGCAGGTTGATCGTCAGGTCAGCATTGACGAAGAGCCACTGGCGGAAGTCCAGCACGCCGCTGATGCCGTTGCCCGAATCGGCCGCCACCGCCACACGCTGGTAGGGGCTGGGCGCTTCGCCCTCGACCAGCGGGTGGCGCATGCGGAACCACACCGCGCAGGGGCCGTGCCAGAAGTCACCGCCCGCGTGGCGCGTCTCGACCAGGTCGGCGTAGCCGATGTGGTCGTGGCCGAAGGGGAAGTGCGCCGCCCCGCAGTCCTGCGGCGGCCGCGGCGCCTGCGGCAGCGGATGGCCAGCCAGATCGGTCGGCAGCGCCAGCGGCGTTTCACGCTGGGCCAGCGCGGTGAAGCGGCCGATCTCCTTGCCGCCGGGCTGCAGCAGGTGGGCGGAAAAGTGACCGGCGTTGCGGCCGACGTAGTCGCTCATCACCTCGACGATCAGCTCGCCGATCGGCACCGGCCGCAGGATGTTGGCGGTCAAGCGGGCGATGTGCGTCAGCCCGTGCTCGTGCGCCGCCGCCTCGATGGCCCGGCACACCAGCGCCACCGGCGGGCCGGCGTGCTGGTGACCCATGTCCCAGGGCCCGCGGGTCAGCTCGCTGGCGTGAAAGACACGGGCATCCACCGCCCGGTAGGCGGCGGCGGGCAGCGCGTGGTCAGGATGGGGGCTGGGCATGGTTCGACGCTCCTGGCTGGCGCGCCCGCCGTCCGGGCCGCGCAAACGCACAGCTTAGAAGCGACTCGACCGCCCCCGCCGCCACCAGGGCGACAGGCAGCGGGTATGCACCCAGCCCGCGGGCCGGCTCACCCCGCCAGCAGACCGGTGTAGGCCTCCAGCACCATCGGCCGGGCGCTGCTGGCGCCGCGCTGCACGTCCAGCTCCCAGCTGCCGCCCCAACGGGCGGAGCCGATCGGTCCGCTGGCTGCGCGCACCGGCACCTGGCTGACCTCGAACAGCGAATCGACGAAATCGTGCCCGCTGGCCCCGGCGGCCACGCGGCAGCCGTAGACGAAGAGCGCCCCGCCGGGCTCGATGGACTGGCCGATCGCGCGCCAGTGGTCGGCCTCCTGCTGCAGATCCTCGCGGCCGACGCCACGGCCCGCCACCTGCAGTCGGCCCGGGTCGCCGTGCGACAGCAGATCGACCGCCGCCACCGGCCCCTCGGCCGCCAGCACATCGGCCATCTGCTGGGCCACCGGGCGCTGCGCATCCAGAACGTGCACGGCACAGCGGTCGTGATCGACCAGATCGGCCAGATCGGCCACTTCCGAGTCCACAAAGGCGATGCGCTTGCTCATTTCCGTCTGTCTCCGGTGTTCGTCGTCCTCATCCGCACGGACCGCTCCCGCGCCTGCGGCTTGCCTGCAGTCTCTGACCAGCCCGGTGCGAACATGTAAACAGATGATTCGCCCGCAGTCTGACGGCCACCTGATACCAGCCACGGTGTCCGAGAGCGAAAACCCTGATCGCGCCCTGGCCGCCGCCGATCCGGCTGGCACACTTTTTCACGTTCCTGTCGGCAAACTGGATGCCGCGTGGCGCGGGCACGGCACGCAGAGGGTTTTGGGCGCGCCTGACAGAATCGGTCGGCACCACCCATTCCAGGCCGCAAGGAGGCCCCGCGATGATCTTCCGGCAACTGTTCGAGCCCCTGTCGAGCACCTACAGCTACCTGATCGGCTGCCCAGCCACCGGGCAGGCGCTGCTGATCGACCCGGTGGTCAACAGCATCGACCGTGACCTGACGCTGATCCGGCAGCTCGGCCTGACCCTGGCGCTGACGCTGGACACGCACATCCACGCCGACCACATCACCGGCGCGCTGCACCTGCGCGAGCGCACGGGCTGCCGCATCGGCAGCCCGGCGATGGACCGCCTGCCCTGCACCGACCTGGCGGTGGAAGAGGGCCTTCCGATCGCGCTGGGCAGCCTGACGCTGCAGGCCCTGCACACCCCCGGCCACACCGATGGCCACCACGCCTACCTGCTGGGCGAGCGCCTGTTCACCGGCGACGCGCTGCTGATCGACGGCTGCGGGCGCACCGACTTCCAGAACGGCAGCGCCGCCGACCTGTACCGCAGCGTCACCGGCAAGCTCTTCAGCCTGCCCGACGAGCAGCTCGTCTACCCCGGCCACGACTACCAGGGCCGGCGGGTGTCCTCTATCGGCCAGGAAAAGGCCCGCAACCCGCGGCTCGGTGCGGGCCGCAGCCAGGCCGAGTTCGAGCAGATCATGGCCGGCCTGAACCTGCCCTACCCCAAGTTCATCGACCACGCCGTCCCCGGCAACCGCCAGTGCGGCGTCTGCCCCACCGACCTGCCCGAGCAGCTGCAGGCGTACTGCGGGCGGATGACGGAGAGCATTCAAGGGTGAAGCTGGACGACAAGGCGCCGGGCCGGGCGCGTTTGAAATTGTGTACACATTGATCCACAATTCGCCCAAAGGGCCTGTTGCCCGCTGTCAGGAGTACCCCATGGAAACCAAGTCTGTCGGCATCCGCGAGTTCCGCGCTGGCCTGGCCGAGTTCATCGACAACCGGCAGCCAGTGGCGGTGACGCGGCACGGGCAGACCGTGGGCTACTTCATCCCCACCGCACGCCCCTCCCAAGCCGACCTGCAGGCGCTGCGCGATGCGGCGGACAAGCTGCAATCCATCCTGAACCTGAGTGAGGACGAAGTCGACGCCGCCGTTCGGGACTTCGACGCGCTGCGCAAGGGAGCAGCTGCCCGCCGGCGTGCACAGCCATGACGCCGCGCGCCATCGTCCTGGATGCGAACGTGCTGATGCGAGGGGTGCTCGGCCGCAAGGTGGACCGGCTGATCGACCAGTTCGCACCCAGCGTGACGTTCCTGGCACCGGATGTGGCGCTCGATGACGTGCGCGAGCATCTGGCCGCCGTGCTGACCAAACGGGATGAGCTTCACGCGCTTCAGGCCTGCCTTGACAAGCTGGAGGCTCTGCAACGCATGGTCCGGGTCGTGGACGAATCGGAGTACCTGTCCAAGAAGCCTGCGGCCCTGGAGCGCATCGGTCGCCGCGATCCCGACGACTGGCCCGTCCTGGCAGACTAGAAAGTAGAAAGCGCATTGGGAGCCATGACATGACCTACAACCGGCATCGTGCCCTGGAATTGCTCCGGATCGGTTCTGGCCGGGCCGACGCCACATTCCGTGAAGGCCAAGAAGAAGCGATTCGCCACATCGTCGACGGACGCGGCCGCTTGCTGGTCGTTCAAAAGACAGGATGGGGAAAGAGTTTTGTCTATTTCATCGCGACGAAGCTTCTGCGCGACAGCGGCAACGGCCCCGCGCTGCTGATCTCACCGTTGCTGGCGCTGATGCGCAATCAGATCGCTGCGGCAGAGCGCATGGGCGTTCGCGCCGCCACGATCAACTCCGACAACGTCGACG
>DAOLLE010000062.1:0-10456 GCA_035331205.1 Burkholderiaceae bacterium | reverse complement strand
CCCCGCTTCGACGGCAGCGGCCGTGCCGGCGGTGGCAGCGTCCGCCTCCACCGCCGCCCTCGCTCCCTCTGCGAGCGCCGCCCCGGCATCGGCGGAGGGCACAGGACGCCTCCTGCTGATCGCGCTGATCGCGCTGCTGCTGCTCGGCCTCGGGCTGGGCAGCGCCTGGGCCGCGCGCAAGCGCCACCGGCCCGCCGACGACAACCCGCCGACGCAGCCCTCGACGGTGCTGATCTCGCCCGATGCGGCGCCCGAGGAGCGGCTGATCGAGGTCTACCGCCTGATCGGCGAGGAGCGCCTGGCCGACGCGCTGGCCGCCGCCGAGACGCTGGCGCAGGACCAGCCGCACTTCCAACTCGGCCAGCAGGTCTATGCCGACCTGCTGCTGGCCAGCAGCGGCCAGCTTGCCGGCTTCGCCCAGCCCGCGGCCGAGGCCGATGTGGCCCGCCCGGCCAACGCGGCCTCGCTGCGCCAGGAGGCCCAACAGCGCCTGCAGGCGCTGCGCGAGCGCCCGCCCAAGGGCAGCATCCCGCGCCAGCTGCTGCTCCTGCCGGCCACGGTCCGGCACGTGGTGGCGGTGGACGCGGCGCGCTCGCGCCTGCACGTGTTCGAGAACCACGCCGGCCAGCTTCAGCGTCAGAGCTCGATCTACGTCGCGCTCGGCAGCCAGGGCGTGGGCAAGCGCGAGGAAGGCGACCAGCGCACCCCGCTGGGCGTGTACCACATCACCAGCCGGCTCGACGGCCGCCAACTCGGCGACTTCTACGGCCCCGGCGCGCTGCCGCTGAACTACCCCAACGAGCACGACCGGCGACTGGGCCGCACCGGCGCCAACATCTGGCTGCACGGCACACCGGCGGCGCAATACACCCGCTCGCCGCGTTCGACCAATGGCTGCGTCGTGCTCGCCAACGAGGACATGACGCGCCTGCTGCGCGAGCTGCAGCCGCGCCATACGCCGGTGGTGATCGCTCAACAGCTCGAATGGGTCCAGCCCGCTGCGCTGCAGGCCGAGCGCGAGAAGGCCCGCGCGCTGGTCGAGACCTGGCGCCTGGCGCGCACCATGGCCGACATGCGCCAGCTCGGCACGCTCTACGCCCGCCACTTCGACAATGGCGAGACTGGTGTCGACGGCTGGCGCACCCGCCTGACCCATGAGTTGCAGCGCCTGGGTGCGCGCGAGCGCGAAATCACCGACCTGACGGTGCTGGCCTGGCACGAGAAGGGCGACAACCTGATCGTCGATTTCACCGAGGTCACACCCGGCGCGGGCCTGGCCCCGCAGCGCCGGCGCCAGTACTGGTCGCGCGAGAGTGGACAATGGAAGATCTTTTCGGAAGGAGTGTTCGAATGAATCGAGCCTGGCTGCGGCGCGCCGCAGCGACCCTGTGTGTGGGGGTGGTGATGGCGGGCGGCGCCTGGGCCCAGCAGAAGGTGCGCCTGGCGACCTCGATGGGCGACATCGTGGTCGAGCTGGATGCCGCCAAGGCGCCCAAGACGGTGGACAACTTCCTGCAGTACGTGAAGGCGGGCCACTACGACGGCACGGTGTTCCACCGCGTGATCCCGAACTTCATGATCCAGGGCGGCGGCATGGACGCCACGATGAAGGAAAAGCCCACCCGCGATCCCATCCCGCTGGAAAGCCGCAATGGCCTGTCCAATGTGCGCGGCACGCTCGCGATGGCGCGCACGATGGTGCCGGATTCGGCCACCGCGCAGTTCTTCATCAACGTGAAGGACAATGCCTTCCTCGACCAGCCCAACTCGCGCGACGGCAACGGCTACGCAGTGTTCGGCAAGGTCGTCGCCGGCATGGACGTGGTCGACAAGATCAAGGCCGTCGCCACCGGCAACCGCGGGCCGCACCAGAACGTGCCGACCGAGCCCGTGACCATCAAGAAAGCCTCCCTGGAGAAGTGACATGGCAGCCCCCCAAGTTGAACTGCAAACCAACCTCGGCACGATCCGCATCGAACTGGACGACGAACGCGCCCCGCTGTCGGCGGCCAACTTCCTCGAGTACGTCAAGAGCGGCCATTACGACGGCACCGTGTTCCACCGCGTGATCCCCGGCTTCATGATCCAGGGCGGCGGCATGGAGCCGGGCATGAAGCAGAAGGCCACCCGCGCCGAGATCAAGAACGAGGCCAACAATGGCCTGAAGAACAGCAAGTACACCCTGGCGATGGCGCGCACCCAGGCGCCCCACTCGGCCACGTCGCAGTTCTTCATCAACACCACCGACAACGAGTTCCTGAACTTCAAGTCCGAGTCGCCTTCCGGCTGGGGCTACGCGGTCTTCGGCAAGGTGGTCGCTGGCTCCGAGGTGGTCGACCAGATCGAGAAGGTGCGCACCGGCCGCCGCGGCTTCCACGACGACGTGCCGGTCGACGACGTGGTGATCCAGCGCGCCTCCGTCCTGGAGTGAGCCTGAGCCCGCGCTGGACGCTGACCGGCGGGGCCTCGGCCCCGGCGGTACTCAGGCCCCCGCCCGGCTGCCGGCACATCGACGTGGTCTCCGACCTGCACCTGGGCCCCCAGGTGCCGGCCACGGCGCAGGCCTTCCGGGACTACCTCGCCCGCACCACCGCCGACGCGCTGCTGCTGCTGGGTGACATCTTCGAAGTCTGGATCGGCGACGACCTGCTCGACGCGCCGGACAGCTTCGAGGGACCGATCGTCGCCGACCTGCGCCACGCCAGTGAGCGCCTGGCGATCGCCTTCCAGCACGGCAACCGCGACTTCCTGGTCGGCGCCGGGTTCGCCGAGCGGGCCGGCTGTCAGCTGCTGCCCGACCCGGTGGCGCTGGAGCTCGGCGGGCAGCGCCTGCTGCTGATGCACGGCGACGCGCTCTGCCTCGACGACGAGAAGTACCAGACCTTCCGCCGCGAGGTGCGCTCGCCCGCCTGGGCCGAGGCCTTTCTGGCCCGTCCGCTGTCACAGCGAGAGGCCATCGCGGCGCAGATGCGCGCGGCCAGCGAGGCGCGCAAGCAGCAGGGCGCCGCGGAAAGCTATGGCGACCTGGACCGGGCCGCGATGGTGGCCGCATTGACCACCGCCGGCACGACGCAGCTGGTCCACGGCCACACCCACCGCCCCACCTCCGAGACGCTGGCAGAAGGCCTGCAGCGCTGGGTACTCAGCGATTGGGACCTGGAGCCTGGCTGCGAACGGCCGCGCGCCGAGGTGCTGCGCCTGGGGGCCGACGGCAGCATCCGGCGCCTGAGACTGGACGAGGCCTGCACGCCGGTCACCCCGGTGGTTTGATCGGCGGTTGACAGACGGGATGAGCTGGCTCGGCGCGCTGACGCGCTGGCGGCAACGCCGCCAGGCCCGCTCGCGCGAGCGGGTGCTGCAGCGCCGGGCGATCCCCGACGCGCTGTGGCTCGACACCCTGCGGGACTACCCCTTTCTGAAGCGACGCCCGCTCGCGGAACTTCAGCTGCTGCGCGAGCTGACCGCCCTCTTCCTCGACCGCAAGGAGTTCTGCGCCACCGGCGGGCTCGAGATGACCGACGCGATGGCGGTCGCCATCGCCGCGCAGGCCTGCGTGCCGATCCTGCACCTGGGGCTGGAGGGCTATGACAGCTTCGTCGGCATCGTCGTTCACCCGGACGAGGTGGTGAAGCACCGCAAGGTCACCGACGATGATGGCGTGGTGCACGATTACGACGAAACCTCCCTCGGCGAGGCGATGTACCGCGGCCCGCTGTCGCTCTCCTGGCGGCACGTGGTCGAAGGCGCCGTGACCGAGCCCTGGGTCTGCAACGTCGTGATCCACGAGTTTGTCCACGTGCTGGACATGGCCGATGGCGAGGTGGACGGCGTGCCGCCCCAGCCCTCGGCTGGCGCACGCCGGCACTGGATCCAGGTGATGGAGGCCGCCCACGCACGCCTGTGCCGGGCGATGGATCGTGGCGAGCCCACGTTCCTCGACCCTTATGCGTCGGAACACCTGAGCGAGTTCTTCCCGGTCGCCAGCGAAGCTTTTTTTGTCGATCCCCAGGGCCTGAGCGAGGCTCACCCTGAGGTCTACGACCTGCTGCGGGACTATTTCCACCAGGACCCGGCCCGCCACGTTCGCTGAGGGCGCCCGCCCAGCCGACCCGGCCGGCGCGATGTCAGCACGCCAAACGCAACAAGGGGCCCGCAGGCCCCTTGTCCGTTTCGTCGCGAAACCTTCGACGAATCAGACCGTCGCCGGCTCGGCCTTGGGCTTGTCGCTCTTGTTGCGCGGCTCGATCTCGAGCTTGACCTCGCCAGCGTCGTCGACGTCCACCGTCAGGCGCCCACCATCGGTCAGGCGGCCGAACAGCAGCTCGTCGGCCAGCGCACGGCGAATCGTGTCCTGGATCAGGCGCTGCATCGGGCGCGCACCCATCAGCGGATCGAAGCCCTTCTTGGCGAGGTGCTTGCGCAGCGCGTCGGTGAAGGTGACCTCGACCTTCTTCTCGGTCAGCTGGCTTTCGAGCTGCAGCAGGAACTTGTCGACCACCCGCAGGATGATCTCCTCGTCCAGCGCCTTGAAGCCGACGATGGCATCCAGCCGGTTGCGGAACTCGGGCGTGAACATGCGCTTGATGTCGCCCATCTCGTCGCCGCTCTCGCGCTGGGTGGTGAAGCCGATCGTCGCCTTCTGCAGCGTCTCGGCACCGGCGTTGGTCGTCATCACGATGATGACGTTGCGGAAGTCGGACTTGCGGCCGTTGTTGTCGGTCAGCGTACCGTGGTCCATCACCTGCAGCAGCACGTTGAAGACGTCCGGGTGCGCCTTCTCGATCTCGTCGAGCAGCAGCACGCAGTGCGGCTTCTTCGTGACCGCCTCGGTGAGCAGGCCTCCCTGGTCGAAGCCCACGTACCCCGGCGGCGCGCCGATCAGGCGGCTCACCGCGTGGCGCTCCATGTACTCGGACATGTCGAAGCGGATCAGATCGATCCCCAGGATGTAGGCCAGCTGCTTGGCCACCTCGGTCTTGCCCACGCCGGTCGGGCCGGTGAAGAGGAAGGCGCCGATCGGCTTTTCCGGCTTGCCCAGGCCGGAGCGCGCCATCTTGATCGCCGCGGACAGCGCGTCGATGGCAGGGTCCTGGCCGAAGACCACGCTCTTGAGGTCGCGGTCCAGGCTCTTGAGCTTGCTGCGGTCGTCGCTGGACACCGAGGCCGGCGGGATGCGTGCGATCTTCGCGACGATCTCCTCGACCTCGTTGCGGGTGATCTTCTTCTTCTGCTTGCTCTTGGGTAGCACGCGCTGGGCGGCACCGGCCTCGTCGATCACGTCGATGGCCTTGTCCGGCAGGTGGCGGTCGTTGATGTACTTGGCCGACAGCTCGGCGGCGGCCTGGAGCGAGCCCAGGTCGTACTTGACGCCGTGGTGCTCCTCGAAGCGCGACTTCAGGCCCTTGAGGATCTCCACCGTCTGCTCGACCGAGGGCTCGGCCACGTCGACCTTCTGGAAGCGCCGCGACAGCGCCGCGTCCTTCTCGAAGATGCCGCGGTACTCGGTGAACGTCGTCGCGCCGATGCACTTGATCTGGCCGGAGCTCAGCGCCGGCTTGAGCAGGTTGCTGGCGTCCAGCGTGCCGCCCGAGGCCGCACCCGCGCCGATCAGCGTGTGGATCTCGTCGATGAAGAGCACCGCGTGCGGGTGCTCCTTGAGCTGCTTGAGCACGCCCTTCAGGCGCTGCTCGAAGTCACCGCGGTACTTGGTGCCCGCCAGCAGCGCGCCCATATCCAGCGCATAGACGGTGGCGTCGGCCAGGACTTCGGGCACGTCACCCTCGGTGATGCGCCAGGCCAGGCCCTCGGCGATCGCGGTCTTGCCCACGCCGGCCTCACCGACCAGCAGCGGGTTGTTCTTGCGCCGGCGGCACAGCACCTGGATCACGCGCTCGACCTCGTGCTCGCGCCCGATCAGCGGATCGATGCGGCCATCGCGGGCCTGCTGGTTGAGGTTCTGCGTGTACTGGTCCAGCGGCGAGCCCTTGCTGTCGGACTCTTCCTTTTCGCCTTCGCCGGAGGGGGACTCGTTGGACTTCGCCGGCTCCGGCGGCTCACTCTTCTTGATGCCGTGGGCGATGAAGTTCACCACATCGAGGCGCGTCACCCCCTGCTGGTGCAGGTAGTAGACCGCGTGCGAGTCCTTTTCGCCGAAGATGGCCACCAGCACGTTCGCGCCGGTGACTTCCTTCTTGCCGTTGCCGGTGGACTGCACATGCATGATCGCGCGCTGGATCACGCGCTGAAAGCCCAGCGTCGGCTGGGTGTCCACCTCGTCGGAGCCCCCCACCGTGGGCGTGTTCTCCTTGATGAACTGCGCCAGGTTCTTCCGCAGGTCATCGATGTTGGCGGCGCAGGCGCGCAGCACCTCGGAGGCCGAAGGGTTGTCCAGCAGGGCGAGCAGCAGGTGCTCGACGGTGATGAACTCGTGCCGCTGCTGCCGCGCCTCGACGAACGCCATGTGCAGACTGACTTCCAACTCTTGCGCGATCATGCGACCTCCATAATGCACTGCAGCGGATGCCCCGCCCGTCGTGCGGCTGCCAGTACCAACTCCACCTTCGTCGCTGCGACGTCCTTGGTGTAGACCCCGCAGACCCCCCGCCCCTCATGATGGATCTTCAGCATGATCTGCGTGGCGACTTCCAGCTCATGCCGGAAGAAGTGCTGCAAGACCATGACGACGAACTCCATCGGCGTGTAATCGTCGTTGAGCAGGACAACCTGATAGACCGGCGGAGGCTCCACCCGCTGCAGCTGCCGCTCCGCGACGACCGAGCCCTCGCCGTCGTCGGGGACGACCGGCTGCTTCGGTGTTTCAGGAGGAAGACTGGACATGGACACATTCTATAGAGCCGTCCGCTGCCCCGCAGCGAACCCGGGCGTTGCGCTCAACGTTGGGGGGCGATGGCGCAGGATTCGTTCCATGTTGCATCGCAACACACCAGATTAGCCGGTTTTTTCATTTTCTTGACAGGCCGGGAGGCCCCCCAGAAAATCCTGGAAAACGTTCCAGACATGCGAGGGGTCGAAGTGGCTATTGGGATTGTGAAGTGGTTCAATGATGTGAAGGGCTTCGGTTTCATCGAGCCCGAAGGGGGTGGCGAAGACGTGTTCGCGCACTTCTCCGCGATCCAGATGGAAGGGTTCCGCACCCTCAAGCAGGGCTCGACGGTGCAGTTCGATCTGGTCGACGGCCCGAAGGGCAAACAGGCGCAGAACATCCGCCAGGCCGATCCCGTAACCCAGGGCGCTTGAGCGCTGTGGGTGGGTGGCGGTTCCGCCGGCAGTTCACCCTCGGTCTTGGGTCGACGCGCCCCGGCACCGACAAGACAAAAGGCCCGCATCAGCGGGCCTTGTTGCATCTGGAGCCCGCCTTTGCGGGCCTTGTCAACTTGGGCGGCGCGCCGACCTCCCGGTCGCGGGGAGGCTGGCGGCGGCCCCAGCACTCACATCTGGTCGATCACCACCTGGCCGAAGCCGGAACAGGACACCTGGGTGGCGCCTTCCATCAGGCGAGCGAAGTCGTAGGTCACCTTTTTGCTGTCGATCGCTGCTTCCATCGCGCGGATGATCAGGTCGGCCGCCTCGGTCCAGCCGATGTGGCGCAGCATCATCTCGGCCGACAGGATCATCGATCCCGGGTTGACGTAGTTCTTGCCGGCATAGCGCGGCGCGGTGCCGTGCGTGGCCTCGAAGCAGGCGATCGTGTCCGACAGGTTCGCGCCCGGTGCGATGCCGATGCCGCCGACCTGCGCCGCCAGCGCGTCGGAGATGTAGTCGCCATTGAGGTTCAGCGTCGCGATCACCGAGTACTCGGCCGGGCGCATCAGGATCTGCTGCAGGAAGGCGTCGGCGATCGAGTCCTTGATGACGATCTCGCGCCCGGTCTTCGGGTTCGTGAGGCGGCACCACGGCCCACCGTCGATCGGCTCGGCACCGAACTCCTTCTGTGCCAGCGCGTAGGCCCAGTCGCGGAAGCCCCCTTCGGTGAACTTCATGATGTTGCCCTTGTGCACGATCGTGACGCTGGGCTTGTCGTTGTCGATGGCGTACTGGATCGCCTTGCGCATCAGGCGCTCGGTGCCCTCGATCGACACCGGCTTGACGCCGATGCCCGACGTCGCGGGGAAGCGGATCTTCGACGACCCCAGTTCGTCCTGCAGGAAGTGGATCAGCTTGAGCGCCTTGTCACTGCCGGCCGGGTACTCGATGCCGGCGTAGATGTCTTCCGAGTTCTCGCGGAAGGTCACCATGTCGGTCTTCTCGGGCTCCTTCAGCGGCGAGGGCACGCCCTTGAAGTAGCGCACCGGGCGCAGGCAGACGTACAGGTCCAACTCCTGGCGCAGCGCCACGTTGAGGGAGCGAATCCCCCCGCCAACCGGCGTGGTCAGCGGGCCCTTGATCGAGACCACGTAGTCCTTGAGCGCTTCGAGTGTCTCGTCGGGCAGCCAGACATCGGGCCCATAGACCTGGGTGGCCTTCTCGCCGGCGTAGATTTCCATCCAATGGATCTTGCGTGCGTCGCCGTAGCACTTCGCCACCGCGGCATCGACCACCCGGATCATCACCGGCGTGATGTCGACCCCGGTGCCATCGCCTTCGATGAACGGAATGATCGGGTGATCCGGAACGGTGAGCGAGCCATCCGCCGCGACGGTGATCTTCTGCCCGTCGGCGGGCACCTGGATGTGTTGATACATGAGCCAACTCCGTGGGTCTGTGGATGTCTGGGGGATGCGGTCAGCGCAGCGAGCGCGGGCATTCTAGGTGAGGGGGCGGTCGCACTGGCGCCCGACTGTGGCGCATACACCGATGGCGTTGGGCAGGGCTGACGCCCGCCTCTCAGGCGCACCAGGCGGCGATCGGGGCCATCACCGCGTGCGCCAGGCCCCAGCCGGCGAAGGCGCTGATCGTCGCACCTGCCAGACGCAGCGCGAGCCGACCGGGCTCATCCTGACCCGCACTGCGCCGCAGTGCCGCAGGCAGCCAGCGCAGCCACACCGCCGGGCCCACCAACAGCCCGAGCGAACTGGTCGATCCGAAGGCCAGCATGACCACCGCACCGTCCACCGGGCCGGAAGCCACCGCCGCCACCAGCAACGCGGCATGCAGCAAGCCACAAGGGATCGCCGGCCAGAGCAGCCCAATCGCGGCAGCCTTCAGCTCACCCGGCAGATGCACCTTGCGCGCCACCGCCGCATCCTGCGGCCGACGGCCAAACTGCTCCACCCAGGCCTCGATGCTGGGCGGCAGCCGGCCGCGCAGCAAGAGTGCCAGGCCGATGACCAGCAGGAAGAGCTGCAGGCCCACCCAGACCGGGCGCAGCCAGCCAGTGCCCTCGGAGAGCGCCTGCAGCCCGGTGACCACGGTGGCGGCAAAGGCGCCGGCCAGGGCGTAGGCCGTCAGGCGGCCGACGAGCAGGCCGATCACAGCACGCGAGGGCTGTGCCGGGCGGCACAGCCGCGCCGCGGCGGCACAGCCCGCACCGCACATGCCGGCGCAATGCGGCAGCCCTGCCAAGCCCATCACGGCGGCCGTGACCACCAGCGCCGCACTCATCGAACACTCCCGCCGCGGCCGCTCAGATCACGCGCGAGAAGCGCTCGCGGGCCTTGTCGGCACGCACGTACTTGTCGAAGGCCATCGCGATGTAGCGCACGAAGTACCAGCCCAGCGGGGTGAGCTCGAAACCATCGTCGTCCATCGTCAGCAGGCCCGCGTCGGCATGCTCGCGCAGCGACTCGATTTCGGCGGCGAAGTAGCTGCGCACGTCGATCAGGTGCGCCAACGCCACCGACTCGTACGACAGCCGGCCGTGGCACATGATCGACATGATCACCGCCCGGCGCACCAGGTCGTCGCGCGTGAGCGCCAAGCCGCGCACCACCGGCAGGCGGCCTCCGCGCAGTGCGTCGTAGTAGTCGTCCAGCGTCTTGGCGTTCTGACTGTAGGTCGGGCCGATGCGGCTGATCGCCGAGACGCCCAGCGCCACCAGATCGCAGTCCGGCTGGGTGCTGTAGCCCTGGAAGTTGCGGTGCAGACGGCCCTGGCGCTTGGCCTGCGCCAGCGGGTCGTCCGGCAGCGCGAAGTGGTCCATGCCAATGTATTGGTAGCCGTGAGCGATGAAGCCGGAGATGGCCCGCGAGAGCATGCCGATGCGGTCGCCGCCGCTGGGCAGGATCTCGATCGGGATGCGCCGCTGCGGCTTGAAGCGCGCCGGCAGGTGGGCGTAGCCGTACATCGCGATGCGGTCGGGGCGCAGCTGGGCCACCTCGCGCACGGTGCGCTCGAAACTTTCGGGCGTCTGCTTGGGCAGGCCGTAGATCAGATCGACGTTGATCGATTCGAACCCCAACGAGCGGGCCGAGGCCATCAGCCGATGCACCTGCTCCGAAGGCTGGATGCGGTGCACCGCCTTCTGCACCTCGGCGTCGAAATCCTGCACGCCGAAGGA
>DAOLLE010000061.1:0-10617 GCA_035331205.1 Burkholderiaceae bacterium | reverse complement strand
ATCGACATTCCCGTCGAGGACATCCGGCTGCGCACCGTCGACATCAGTCCCTACTACTCCGGCCATGCGGACCAGGATGGGCTGGTCGACTTCGTCTTCGCTACCGATGGTCGCGTGAACGGCGATGCCGCACCGCCAGAGGCGAGAGTCTTCATCAATCATGGTAATCCCGCTGCACGGCAGGCGCTCAAGCAGGCGATCGAGGCACGCCGCCTAGAACGCCGAACTGGTGATCGGGTCGTCGGTGCGGTGGAGTTGCCGGAGATTGGCCCGCAGGTGTTCGACTTTTTGCAATGCGAGTGGATCACCGTGGACGAGACTCGCACGACCGACCAATTGCTTGAAGCTCTGCTGAAGGAGCAGATGAAGACTAACGACCTGCTGCGGCAGCTGTTGCGCGTCGGCGCCGAAACTGGCGCGAAGAAGACATTCGCTCCAGGCAAGCCCAAGAAGCCATCCGCCACCTGAACTTCATCATTTGTCCATCGTGTCCCTCTCCTCTGCCATCAAATCCATCCAAGACACCATGCGCAAGGACGTGGGCGTCGACGGTGACGCCCAGCGCATCGGCCAGCTGGTCTGGATGCTGTTCCTGAAGATCTTCGACGACCGCGAGCAGGAGTGGGAACTGCTGGATGACGGCTACCGCAGCCCGCTGCCGGAGACCTACCGCTGGCGCAACTGGGCGGCCGACCCGGAAGGCATGACGGGCGAGGAGCTGATGAGCTTCGTGGACAACGAGCTCTTCCCCGCGCTGCAGAGCCTGCAGGAGCACAGCCCCACGCCGGTGGCCTTCGTGATCCGCAGCGTGTTCGAGGACGCCTACAACTACATGAAGAGCGGGCAGCTGCTGCGCCAGGTGCTCAACAAGATCCAGGCGGCGGTGGACTTCAACAAGGCACAGGAGCGCCATGCCTTCGGCGACATGTACGAGCAGCTGCTGCGTGACCTGCAGAACGCGGGCAATGCGGGCGAGTTCTACACGCCGCGGCCGGTCACCGAGTTCATGGTGCGCATGGTCGACCCCCAGCTGCACGAGAAGGTGATGGACCCGGCCTGCGGCACCGGCGGCTTCCTGACCTGCACCATCGAGCACAAGCGCGCCCGCTACGTGAAGACGCCCGAGGACGAGCAGATCCTGCAGTCCAGCATCCACGGCGTAGAGAAGAAGCCGCTGCCGCACCTGCTGGCCACCACCAACATGATCCTGCACGGCATCGAGGTGCCCAGCCAGATCCGCCACGACAACACGCTGGCGCGGCCGTTGATCAGCTGGGGGCCCAAGGAGCGGGTGGACTGCATCGTGGCCAACCCGCCCTTCGGTGGCATGGAGGAAGACGGCATCGAGACCAACTTCCCGGCCGCCTTCCGGACGCGGGAAACGGCCGACCTGTTTCTGGTGCTGATCATGCATTTGCTGCGCGACGGTGGCCGCGCGGCGGTGGTGCTGCCCGACGGTTTTCTGTTCGGCGAGGGCATCAAGAGCCGCATCAAGGAAAAGTTATTGACCGAGTGCGACCTGCACACCGTGGTGCGCCTGCCCAACGGCGTGTTCAACCCCTACACCGGCATCAAGACCAACCTGCTGTTCTTCACCAAGGGCCGGCCGACCCGCGACGTGTGGTTCTACGAGCACCCCTACCCGGCGGGGGTGAAGAACTACAGCAAGACGCGGCCGATGCGGCTCGAAGAGTTCGCTGCCGAAGAGGCCTGGTGGGGCAGCGAGGCGGATGGCTTCGCCGCGCGGGTGGAGAACGAGCGGGCCTGGAAGGTGAGCGTCGACGCCATCCGCGAGCGCAGCTGGAACCTGGACCTCAAGAACCCGCACCAGGGCGAGCAGGTGAGCCACGACCCCGCGGTGCTGCTGGCCGAGTACCGGCAGATGCAGGTGGAGATTGCCGGGCTGCAGGCGCAGTTGAAGGCGGCGCTGTCGGGAGCGTTGGAGCGGGGCGAATGAACGGCTTTCAGTTCGACCGCGTGCGACAGGTTTGTGAGGCACCAGATGGTGTTGACCGACTTCGACAGTTGATCCTCGATTTGGCGGTTGAAGGTCGGTTGCTTCCTGGCTCCGCGAAAGGTTCGCGGCAACGGCGGGTCTTGACACTGCCCGAGGTGGCCGACTACCGGATCGGCAAAACGCCTCCAAGCAAAGAGTCTCGCCACTGGGACGCTGGCGGCATACCCTGGGTCAGCATCTCCGATATGGTGCATTTCGGCACCCTCACGGCGACTTCGAGAGGGTTGTCACGTGCCTGCGTGGCTGAGACATTCAAGTACCCGCCGGTACCCGCTGGCTCCTTGCTGATGAGCTTCAAGCTCACTGTCGGGAAGGTCTGCATTCTTGGCGTCGACGGTTACCACAACGAAGCCATCATTTCGATCCAGCCCAAGGAGGGAGTTTCAAGGGACTATCTGATGAGGGTCCTTCCCTCCATCGCGAAACAGGGCAAGTCCAAAGATGCGTTGATGGGCGCTACCTTGAACTCGTCGACCTTGGCTCAGCTGGCCGTACCGTTACCTGACTTGGATGAGCAGCTGGCCATCGTCGCCAAGGTCGATGAACTGATGGCCCTGTGCGACCGGCTGGAAGCGCGGCAGCAGGATGCCGAGGCCGCACACGCCCGGCTGGTGCAGGCGCTGCTGGACAGCCTCACCCAGGCGCGGGATGCCGAGGAGTTTCAGGCGTGCTGGGAGCGGGTGGCGGGGCAGTTCGAGTCGCTCTTCACCACAGACTCCAGCATTGAAGCGTTGGAAGTTGTCGTGCTCCAGTTGGCCGTTACGGGGCGACTCACAGCAGAAACCACCCGCCCCGCAGTGCCTGCCGATGACACGTCAGAACTGCCCCCATTGGCTGCCGGCTGGGTGTATCGGCCGTTCAACGAGCTGGTCGATCCCGAGCGCCCCGTCGCGTACGGTGTGCTGGTCCCGGGTCCGGAGGTCGATGGCGGTGTTCCGTTCGTCCGCATTGGCGACCTCAGCCTTCAATCGCCCGCCGACTTGCCGGAGAAGACCATTGGCCACGACGTCGATGCCAAGTTCAGCCGCACCCGTCTGGTCGGAGGCGAGATCCTGATGGGCGTGGTGGGCAGCGTCGGGAAGCTCGGCATCGCACCGGCCAGCTGGGCCGGCGCCAACATCGCCCGGGCAATCTGCCGCATCGTGCCCGCGCATAGCGTCAACAAGGATTTCGTGCTGCTACTTCTGCGCAGTGACTTAATGCGACGGCAGTTCCTCGGCGATACCCGAACCCTCGCGCAGCCGACTCTGAACGTAGGCCTCATCCGCGCTGCCAAGGCGCCAGTGCCGCCGCTTGCAGAGCAGGCCCAGGTCGTGCGCACGGCCCACGAACTCCTCGCCCTCTGCGACCAGCTCAAAGCCCGCATCGCCGCCGCCCGCGCCAAGCAGGCGCAGCTGGCCGAGGCGCTGGTGGCGCAGGCGGTGGCGGGCTGACCTGACGACCAGCAAACAGCGACCGTGCAGCGCGTCTACATCAGCGACACCAACATCTGGATCGACTTTGGTCGTGCCGGGTTGCTGGATGCGCTGTTCGCGCTGCCGTTCACTTTTGTCAGCACCGACTTCGTGGTCGACGAGCTGAACCACCCGGCGCCAGCGGGTCTGCTGGAACGTGGGTTGGTCGTGGAGACGCTGGCAGAAGAAGCGGTCGAACAGCTGTTCACGCTGATGGCCGAGCATGGCAACAGCTCGCTGGCCGACGTGTCGTGCTACCTGATAGCGAAGACGCAGGGGGTACCGCTGCTCACGGGCGATGGTCGGCTGCGCAAGCAGGCAGCTAAGGACGGTGTGCAGGTGCACGGCGCCTTGTGGCTGCTGGATCAGCTGGTGACACACGACATCGTGACAAAGGCCCATGCCGCCGCAGCGCTGCAAGCCATGCTGGATGCCGGCGCACGGCTGCCGCCGGTCGAGTGCACGCACCGCCTGGCCGACTGGCGAGCCTGAGCCGCTGCGCCTCAGGCCGCCAAGGGCTCTTCGGACAGGCGGGCCAGGCCTGGGTCGAGTTCTGACACCGGGCACTGCATCAGCTCAGCCGCGCGCGGCAGGCTGATCAGGTCCTCGGCCAGTGCGCGGTAGACCAGTGATTCAAAGCGGCGCGGCTGCTCGGCCAGCAAAGGCTTGGGCTCGACCTTGCGCCAGCCGTGGGCGGAAAACTGCATGTTCATGCCGGTGTAGCCGCCATCGGTGATCAACCCGAGATCCTTCAGTCGCCGAAGGGCCACCCCCATGGACACACCGTAGCGGAGCTTGGCGTTCAGCAACTCAGCGGCGAGTACGCGCGCGCGGCAGTGGCTGCCGAAGTCGGCCCGCACCCGCTCGGCCGGGTACAGGAAGGCCCCTGCGAAGCGGTGGCAGCAGGTCTCCTTGTCCTTCTCCGTCATGTCGGCAGGCAGGTCCATCACCCAGTGGCCCAGCTCATGCGCGGCGGTGAAGCGGATGCGCTCGCCAGGGCGGCTACCGTTCAGTGCGATCAGCACATGCTGCTCGTCGTGGGTGGCGGCGCAAGCGCCGTCGAAGCCGTCGTGGTCGTCCAGCAGCACCACCTTGATGCCGTGCTCTTCCAGCAGCTCGGCCAGGTGCGCGATGGCGTCGCCGCCGATGGCCCACTGCTCACGCAGTTGCTCAGCGGCCCCTTCGGCCTGTTCGGCGCTGCTGACGGTGAACGTGCGCGGGGGCTGCAGGGGCGGCTGGGCGGCTGCGTCCGGTTCAAAACAACGCTCCAGACTGGCGTAGCGCTCCAGGTGGTCGCGCATCTGCTCGCCGATCTGGTCCTGGCGCTTCTGCGGCATGCGGGCTAGCTTGCGGAACTCCAGCGCCGACAGTTTCACCCCGTCGGGCCGGAAAAAATACTCCGGCTTGACCGACAGCGCCTTCGCCAGCTGCAGCAGCCGGGTCGAATTAGGCGGTGGTCCGCCCTTCTCGAACTTGCTCAGCCCCTGCTTGCTGATGTCGCCGAGGCTGCGCGCCAGCGCCTCCAGGCTCAACCCTCTCAGCAAACGCGCACGGCGGATTCGCTCATGAATCATCGTGCTCTCCTTGGTTGACGAATTTTAGGTCGACCTAACGTTTGTCAACCAGGAAATTGCACCCGCATGTGGGGTCTGAACGTCGGAGTCAACCCAATTCGGCAAACAACCCGATGTCGCCAGCCTCTGCCCAGTTCCCGTCATGTTCCGCCTCCACCGCCCCCGTTACCAAAGCGCCCGTGCCATCGCCGCCCGCCTGGGCGTGCCGGTCGACACCTTCCTGCGCCTGTACGAGCAGCCGCACTGGCGGGTGCCGCGCCCGCGGGTGATCCGCGATCGCGCCCGCTGGGACATGGTCGAGATCGAGTACTGGCTCGACACCCTGGCGCAGGTGAGCCCGCCGCCGCTCGACGAGTGGATGGCCGTCAACGGCCATCGGGTGGCGCCCTACACGGTCGGCTGGAGCCTGCTGGAGCTGCTGCGGCCCCGCTGGTGGCCTCTCCGATCTCGCCGAGCGCGCCTGCGGCCGCCTGAGCGGCTTCCAGGCCACACCCCTGCTCCATCACGACCTGCACGCCCGTCGGCCCGGTGCCGCCGGGCGGTTCCTTCGGGTGCGGGCATGGCGGCCCGGCATCGCGCCCTTGAGCGCCGTCAGCCGGCGTCGTCGTCCCAGGCACCGCCCGCTGCCCGTTTCGCCCCATACGGGCAATACCCCGGACGCGGCCCGACCTGTGGGTGCTTGCGGCAGGTGCCCGGGCGCTGCTCGTAGACGCTGCAGCGGCGCGTGGCCTCGTCCAGGAACTGGCAGTCGCCGTTGGCGCGCCGCGCCATCGTGAAGATGCCGTCCTTCTGGTTGTAGCGCTCGACCTGCTTGGCCTTCACCAGCCGGCGGGCGATCAGGCGGGGTTCCTCGTGCTCGGCCTCGAAGGCGTCGACCAGGCCCAGACGCACCAGGTCGGCCAGCCGGATCTCCACCGGCATCGTGCAGCAGTTCGCTGCGCAGCTGTCGCACAGGCCGGCGCGGTAGCGCGTCCAGGTCTCGGTGCGATCGACATCGACGAGGTGGATCGAGGAGCGCATCGAATGACCCAGGAACGAAGGCACCAAGCAAAACGCCCAGCGGGTGCTGGGCGTTTCTTGAATTTGGTGGCCTGGGGCGGAATCGAACCACCGACACGCGGATTTTCAATCCGCTGCTCTACCAACTGAGCTACCAGGCCGTCGAGCTCTCTACTATAACAGCAATCGAGCGCTTGGCGAGAATTTTTTACTGCGACTTCAATTGCCGCCGCGTTTGTTGCGGCTGAGGTCGACGCCAAGCTGCTTGAGCTTGCGGTAGAGGTGGGTGCGTTCCAGCCCGGTGCGCTCGGCCACGCGGGTCATGCTGCCGTTCTCGCGGGCAAGGTGGAATTCGAAGTAGGCCTTCTCGAAGGCGTCGCGGGCTTCGCGCAGCGGGCGATCGAGGGAGAAGCTCTGCTCGCTCAGCGGGCCAGTGACCACCGCCAGCGTCGGCGCGATGTTGGCAACGCTGCCCGGGGAGGCCAGCGGCGCAAGCATGCCGTTGGGATGGTGCACCGCGCCATTGTGGGCGTGGTTGCCAGCACCGTTGCCGAGCGGAATCTCGGGCAGGCTGTGCTCGCGCAAGTCGTGGCGTGGGGCGGACACGGCCATCGGTGTGGCCACCGGGGGCGCGGGGCGGGGGGCCGGCTTGGCCAGGCCCTGCTCGACGGCGCGCAGCAGCTTCTGCAGCGTGATGGGCTTTTCGAGGAAGGCCATCGCGCCGTACTTGGTGGCTTCGACGGCGGTGTCGATGGTGCCGTGGCCAGACATCATGATGACGGGCATCGTGAGCTGTGCGCAGGCACCCCACTCCTTGAGCAGGGTGATGCCGTCGACGTCGGGCATCCAGATGTCGAGCAGCACGAGGTCGGGACGTTGTCGCTCGCGCAGGGCGCGTGCCTGGGCGGCGTTTTCTGCAAGTTCGACACTGTGACCTTCGTCGGTCAGGATCTCCTGCAGCAGGGCACGGATGCCCATTTCGTCATCGACGACAAGAATGTTGGCCATGTAGTGTCAAAAACGCGCTCACGGTAGCGGACCGGCCTGCGTCGGCGCAGACAACGCGGCAGCTTGCGTGTCTACGGCGCCTGACGGCCACCTTGAAAATGATATCGAAACTTGTGCGCCGCCCGACGTCGGCAGGCCCCCGGGTTCTTGCGCTTCGTCAGTCAGATTGCCCAGACGGATGCGCGCACCGTGCTCCTCGACGATCTTCTTGACCACCGCCAGACCCAGGCCGGTGCCGCGGGCCTTGGTGGTGACGTAGGGTTCGAAGGCCCGTTTGAGCAGGGTGTCGGAAAAACCGGGCCCATTGTCGATCACTTTGAGGCGCACCCCGCGCAGGCTGCCGTCGGTACCGCGGCCGGTTTCCGTGCGGATGACCACGTGGCCGTCGGCGCGCTCGGCCACCGCGTCCAGGCCGTTCTGGACCAGGTTGTGAATGACCTGGCGCAGCTGGGAGGGGTCGCCCTCGATGGCGGGCAGGTCATCGGCCAGGTCGGCGTGCAGCCGGCCGGACTCCTGCTGCGCGCCGTACAGGCCCAGCACCTCATGGACCAGGGCGTTGAGGTCGAGTGCGACCAGGCGCGCGGCCGGCAGGCGGGCGTAGTCGCGGAACTCGTTGACCAGCGTCTTCATCGCCTGCACCTGGGTGACGATGGTGGCCACACAGCGCGCCAGCACCTGCTGGTCGGTGCCGGTGAGCTTGGGCGCGAGCTTGTGCTCGAGCCGTTCGGCCGAGAGCTGGATCGGCGTGAGCGGGTTCTTGATCTCGTGGGCGACGCGGCGCGCCACCTCGGCCCAGGCGACGCTGCGCTGGGCCGAGACGACGTCGGTGATGTCGTCGACGATCAGCAGCCGGGTGCGGTCGGGCAGCAGCGCGCCGCGCACCAGCAGCACCGGCCGGCTGGGGCCGGCGGCGTGCTCGAAGGTGTCCTGCCAGTGGTCGGGGCTGCCAGCCTCGACCTCCTGCGCGAAGGTGGCGAAACGCTGCTCCACCGCGGCGGCAAAGTCGGCCAGCCCAGGCACCTCGGTCAGCGGCTTGCCGCACCAGGCGAACAGCGGCGCGCGCAGGATGCGGGTGGCGCCGGGGTTGACGGTGCCGATGCTGCCGTCGGCACCGAAGAGGATCACGCCCGAGCTGAGGTTGTCGAGGATGGTTTGCAGGTGGGTCTTGGCGCTTTCGACCTCTGCCAGACTGTGCTGCACCAGCGCCCGTGCGTCGGAGAGCTGACGCGTCATGTCCGCGAAGGCGCGGGTCAGGCCGCCGAGCTCGTCGCGCGAGGCAAAGACTTCGGCCGGTCGCAGGTCGCCTCGGGCCACGCGGCGCACGCCTTCGGCCAGCAGCACCAGCGGGCGCCCGAGCTGGTGGCCCACCGCGGCGGCCATCAACAGCGCGGCGAAGATGCCCAGGATCAGCGTCAGCGTGAGCGTGCCGATGTACATCTTGCGCAGGCCGACACGGCCGAGCGCACGCTGCTGGTACTCGCTGTACGCCGCTTGCACGCGCAGCGCGTTGCTGGCGATCTCCGCCGGCACACCCTGGGTCACCTGCAGGAAGCGGTCCTCGCGCACCAGGCTGAAGGTGTTGGACGGCACGTAGGCCAGCGCGCGCACCACCGCCTGGGGCGGCGTGGCGGGCACTCCGGCGCGGGCGTCGACCTCCACATCCAGCCCCTCCAGCGCCGAGGCGACGCGCGCGCTGCGGGCCTTGCGCAGCAGCGCAGCGCTGGGGCGATCGGGCAGCAGCGACACGCCGTAGGCATCCCCCGCCGAGAGCAACACCTGTCCGTTGGCGTTGAGCAGCGCGACGCTGCGCGCCGAGAGCTGCTCACGCAGGCGCTCCAGGCCCAGCACCTGCAGCCGCTCGCCGTTGTCCTGGGCCCGCTCGGCGGCCAGGCGGGTCTTGGTGGCGAGGTCGTTGACCATCGCCTGCAGCGTGCTGCGCCCGAGGTTCAACCCCGCTTCAAGCGCGCCCTCGACCTCGACGTCGAACCAGCTCTCGATGCTGCGCGAGACGAACTGGTAGGACACGCCATAGATCAGCAGCCCCGGCACCACACCAACGAAGGCGAAGATCGCCGCCAGCTTGAACAGCAACCGGCTGCCGAACTTGCCGTGCCGCATGCGCAGCGCCAGGTGCCCGAGCGCGATGAGGATCACCAGCCCCAACAGCAGCGCCACACCGATGTTGACCCAGAACATCCAGCCGAAGTGGCGTTCGTAGAGGGCCCGGTTGTTGGTGGCCACCGACAGCAGGAAGGCGAGCACCAGCGCCGTGGCGCCGGAAGCGACCAGCGAGATCAGCAGGGTCCACCGCAGGGAACGGGGCGACATCGGGTTTCAGGCGCAATGGCAATGACCGGCCGATGGAGAACGGCCCATAGATCGGGACGGGGTGGCCGCGCCACCCTCCGGCGTCACTTCTCGGCCGGCAGCGCGATCGTACGCTCGACGGCGAGGTGCCACTCCGGCCCGCCGGCGATGCCGATCTGCAGCGGCCGTGGCAGCTGCTCGGCATCGAGCCGGTAGCTGAAGCGCACGTAGAAGCTGCCGTCGTCGTCGGCGGGCAGCGCATCGGCGATGCGCCAGCGCGTGCTGCGCTGCAGCGCCCGCAGCGCCTCGGCCAGCGTCGCGAAGGTCTGCGACAGCCCGCCCAGGCTGACCCGGTAGCTGAAGGTCAGCGGCTGGTAGCTCAGCCGCCAGACGCGGCGCGTCTCCGGGTAGGCCCGGTCCATCCAGTACCAGCGCGAGCGCATCAGCTGCGCCTCGGCGACGAAGTACAGCGCCACGCCCTTTTGCAGCGCGCCCTCGACGCCCGGC
This sequence comes from Burkholderiaceae bacterium, assembly GCA_035331205.1. Taxonomy (GTDB): domain Bacteria; phylum Pseudomonadota; class Gammaproteobacteria; order Burkholderiales; family Burkholderiaceae_C; genus Sphaerotilus. The sequence continues at coordinate 751 of DAOLLE010000061.1, read as the reverse complement.
GGCAGCTCGTAGCGCAGGTCGAAGCTCAGCAGCACACCCTGCTCGCTGCGCTGCGCCTCCAGCCGCGTCAGCTCGACGGCCTGGGCCGGCGCCGGCAGCGCCAGACCGGCCATCGCCAAGCCGGCCAGCATCACGCTGGCCGCCACCTTGGCCCTGGCCGCGGGCGGCAGCCAGCGCAGCGCGAGCCGCAGAGGCAGCAGCAGCGAGGCCAGCAGGCGGAAAGGCAGCAGCACGGGCGACAAGTCGGACCCCGGAAACCGGCGAGTTGGAACGGACCGGCCCGCGGGGCCGGGGCACGGCAGATCGGATCAGGCGGCCTTGTCGAGGCGGGCGTAGAAGAAACCGTCACCGCACCACCGGCCGGGCCCCCCATCCTGCGGCCGATTGTCGGCGACCGGCAGCAGGTGCCCAGGCGCCGACCTGGAAATCACCCCCGCCGCGCGTTGCGCAAAGGCATCAATCTGCGCCTGTCCCTCGGCCCGGAAGACCGAACATGTTGCGTAAACCAGACGACCACCCGGCTTCAGCAGCGGCCAGAGCGCGTCGAGCAGTTCCGCCTGGGTGCGCGCCAGCTCGGCGATGTCACCCGGGCGGCGCAGCCAGCGCGCGTCCGGGTGGCGGCGCACGATGCCCGAGGCGCTGCAGGGCGCATCGAGCAGGATGGCATCGAAGGGCCGGCCGTCCCACCAGTCGACCGGGCGGCGCGCATCGGCGGCCATCAGCTCGGCGCGCAGACCCAGGCGCCCGAGCG
>DAOLLE010000060.1:0-10652 GCA_035331205.1 Burkholderiaceae bacterium | reverse complement strand
AGCGCCGCCGTCGCATCCTGATCATCGTGCCCGCCAACCTGCGCAAGCAATGGCACCAGGAGTTGCAGGACAAGTTCAGCCTGCAAGGCGTGCTTCTGGAGGCGAAGAGCTACAACGCCCTCAAGAAATCCCACGGCGGCAAGCAGGACCACAGCAATCCGTTTCAAGGCGCGTCAGGCCCGGTCATCTGCTCATACCAGTTTGCCAAGTCCAAGGCCGAGGACATCAAGGCCGTCGACTGGGATCTGGTCGTGCTGGACGAAGCCCACCGCCTGCGCAACGTCTACAAGACCAGCAACGTCATCGCCAAGACGCTGAAAGAGGCCCTGGCCCACGTTCACGCCAAGGTGCTGCTGACGGCCACGCCGCTGCAGAACTCCCTGCTGGAGCTGTACGGGCTGGTCAGCATGATCGACGACCGCGTGTTTGGCGACCTCGACAGCTTCCGCTCGCAGTTCGCTGCGCAGCCGCGGGAGCAGGCCTTCGCCGCGCTGCGCACTCGCCTTGCGCCGGTGTGCAAACGCACGCTGCGCCGTCAGGTTCAGCAGTACGTGCCCTACACCGCGCGCCGTGCGCTGGTGGAGGAGTTCACCCCGTCCACCGAAGAGCGCGAGCTGTCCAGCCTGGTGGCCGACTACCTGCGCCGCCCCAACCTGAAGGCCCTGCCGGACGGGCAGCGCCAGCTGATTTCCCTCGTGCTCTGGAAGCTGCTGGCCTCATCCACCCATGCCATCGCCGGTGCCCTGGAGACCATGGCCACCCGGCTGGAGGGAGAGCTTGCCTCTGCCCCCGACCTGCCGGACCTGGCGGAGGTACTCGACGACGACTACGAGGCGCTCGACGAGACGGAAGAAGAGCGCGCAGAAGAACGCGACGAGCGCGGATCCACGACATCGGCTTCCACGGCCAGCCAACGCGATGCCGTAGCGCAGGAAATCGCCGAGCTGCGGCACTTCAAGGCGCTGGCCAGCCAGATCCGAGAAAACGCCAAGGGCAGCGCCCTCCTGACCGTCCTGGACAAGGCCTTTGCCGAGCTGGACCGGCTGGGCGCCGCCCGCAAGGCCATCATCTTCACCGAGTCCAAGCGCACGCAGGCCTACCTGCTGACGCTGCTGGAAGGCACGGCCTACGGCGACGGCATCGTGCTGTTCAACGGGACCAACAGCGACGCGCGCGCCCAGGCCGTCTACAAAGACTGGCTGCAGCGCCACGCGGGCACGGACCGCATCACCGGCTCCAAGACCGCCGACACCCGCGCCGCGCTGGTGGAGCACTTCAAGGAGCGCGGCACGGTGATGATCGCCACCGAGGCCGGCGCCGAAGGCATCAACCTGCAGTTCTGCTCGCTGGTCATCAACTACGACCTGCCCTGGAACCCGCAGCGCATCGAGCAGCGCATCGGCCGCTGCCACCGCTACGGCCAGAAGTTCGACGTGGTGGTGGTCAACTTCGTCGACCGCAGCAACGAGGCCGACGCGCGGGTCTACGAGCTGCTGGCGGAGAAGTTCCAACTCTTCGAGGGCGTCTTCGGCGCCAGCGACGAGGTGCTGGGCGCGATCGGTTCCGGTGTGGACTTCGAGCGGCGCATTGCCGAGATCTACCAGAACTGCCGGGAGCCGCAGGCCATCCAGGCCAGCTTCGAGCAGCTGCAGCTCGACCTCTCCGGCGAGATCAATGAGGCGATGGTCCGCACGCGCCGGATCCTGCTGGAGAACTTCGACGAAGAAGTGCAGGACAAGCTGCGCGTGCGCGCCGAGGACAGCCGGGCCGCCCGCGGCAAGTACGAGCGCCTGCTGATGGATCTGACCGAGGCGGAGCTGGCCGGCTGCGCCCGCTTCGACGAACAGGGCTTCGTGCTCCACCGCGCCCCGGAGGCTGCACCCGCAGGGGTCGAGCTGGGCCGCTACGAACTCCCCCGCCGTTCCGGCGATGCCCACCTCTACCGGATCGGCCACCCCCTGGCCCGCTGGATCGCCCAACAGGCCCAAGGCCGTGCCCTGGGCCCTGCACGGCTGGTGTTCGACTACGACGCCCACGGCACGCAGGTCAGCACACTCAAGGCCTACCGAGGCCAGACCGGCTGGTTGACCCTGAAACTCGTGTCGGTCGAAGCCCTGGGCGAACAGGAACAGCACCTGGTTGCCGCCGCCTGCACCGCCGATGGCCGCACCTTGGCCGAAGACGACCCGGACAAGCTGCTGCGCCTGCCCGCGCACGAACAACCGGCCGGCCTCTTCAGCGCCCCCGACGCGGCCCGGATGGCCCTGATGGCCCTGATGGCCGATGTGGACGCCCGCAAACAGGCCCTGCTGCAGGGCATCAACTTGCGCAACCTCGGCTACTTCGACCAAGAGGTGCGCAAGCTCGACGCCTGGGCGGATGACCTGAAGCTCGGGCTGGAGCAGGAGATCAAGGCCATCGACGCCGAGATCAAGGACGTGCGCCGCACAGCAGCCACTTCACCGACACTCGAAGACAAACTGACCCACCAACGCCGCCAGCGTGAACTCGAAGGCCGCCGCAGCAAACTGCGCCGCGAACTGTTCACCCGGCAGGACCAAGTGGAAGCGGATCGCAACGACTTGATCGAGCAGTTGGAGGTTCAGCTGCGGCAGCAGGTGCAGGAGCAAACGCTGTTCACCATTGAATGGCAACTTGTGTAAGGCAAATCCAAATGAAATTTATATTTGAAAATCTCGGTTTGTTGGATCAGGTTGAACTGGAAGTTTCGGACTTGACGTTGATCTGCGGCGAGAACAATACCGGCAAGACTTATGCCACCTACGCCATTTACGGATTCTTGCGGACTTGGCGGCAAATTCTCAGATTCGAACTTTCAGACGAAATTGACGAACTCCTGAAGGATTCCAGCCAGTACCGCATCGATCTGGCATTGATGTTCAAAGGGAAGGTAGATCATTATCTGGAGCGAATGGGCAAGGAGTACGTCTCGGTTCTGCCCAGGGCATTTGCCACCGATAGCGAAGTGTTCAAGAGCACGGTGTGTAAGCCAGTCAGCAGTCAAGCGACGGATTTTCTTACCCAGTCCTATCAGCGCACGGTACAGGCTGGCCCCGGTGGCAAGGTTCTGGCAACCATCAAGAAGGAGGCTGGTGAATCCCTGCTGGATGTTCTGGTGGCAGATCCGGAAATTCTGCAGCGTCCTTTTGGTGGCTTGACAGATTTCATTACCGACGCCATTGCTGATATTGTTTTTGCCCAGCACCTGCCGCGCGTCCACATTGCCAGTGCGGAACGAACCGGTGCAGCCATCTTTCGCAAGGAACTGGACATGGCGCGCACCCGCATGCTCAAGGCCATCAACCAGATCGACTCCAAAGAACTCAAGCGCAATCCGTTCAAGATCCTGGAAGAAATCGACGGTGGTTACGCTTGGCCAGTGGAAGACAACGTCGACTTTGTGCGCCAGTTGGAAGAGATCGACAAGCGCACATCGGATCTGGCGAAGACTGACCCAGATTTGCTGGAATCTTTTGATGCCATCATCGGCGGCAGCTACAAAGTGGTCAAGGAACAACTAGTGTTCCAAGCCAAGGGAGCAGGAAGGCCACGCTTCACCATGAACGAGGCCTCCAGTTGCATTCGTGCCCTGCTGGACGTTGGCTTTTACCTGCGTTGCAGGGCAAGAGCAGGCGATCTCTTCATGATCGATGAACCCGAACTCAACCTGCACCCCAAAAACCAGCGTGCCTTTGCACGCCTGGTTGCGCGAATGGTGAATGCGGGCATCAAGGTATTCATCACGACCCACAGCGACTATCTGATCAAGGAAATCAACACTCTGATCATGCTAAACCAGCGCACGGAACATACCCGGGCCATCCAGCAGCAGTATAGTTATGCCGAGGCCGAGTTGCTTGACCCGGCCAGGGTGCGGCTTTACATGACGGCGTTTGCTACCAAGCCCACCACTGGGGCAGGACGACGGGCAAAGATCAGGACGTTGAAGCCCGCGATCATCGAGTCGGATCGTGGTATTGAGGTGGAAACCTTCGATGACACCATCGAAATCATGAACACCATTCAGAGCGAACTCCTGTACGGAGGTACCCTCTGATGGCTGGGTTGACCGTGGAACTGGAGGCACTGCGCACCTCGCTGTCATGCTGCACTTATCAGGGAAATCAGCACACCCACGTGCTGATCGATGAGCACGATGCACTGGCCAAACTGAAGAAGGTCACTCTCCAAGCCACAACAGGAGACTGGTTCAGCTTCGACCCCGATAAGGGCCGCGGCCCATCGGCCATGATGTCGCCTTTGCTGGCGACGGGTAAAGAGCATGATCATCACCGCGCCTGCGATTGTGTGGTGCTCATCCGGCGCAACGGGGTGCTGACGGCGCTCTATATCGATCTGAAATCGGGCAACCCCAGTGGCTATTCGGGACAATTCAAGAGCACACGGCAATTTTTGCGCTACGCGCTCGGTTTGCTGACCGAGTTTCACGGGCACACACTTACTTTGTCCGAAGAGCGTTTTGTGGTGCTTTACGGCGGAAAGCCTGCGTTGATCAACAAGACAACCACCGTGCCCAAGGTGGAAAAAATCCGAAAAACTCAGCCAGACAAGCCTTACAAGCGCGAAGTATCAAATCCGTGCCGCCTGTATCTCAAAGAATTGCTGGCCTGACCATGACCAAACAAAAACTAGAACTCACCTGGATCGGCAAAGAAAAGCGGCCCAAGCTGGAGCCGCGCATTCTGCTGGAAGACCCGGCAAAGTCCTACCACGCCAAGCATCGGGTTTCCGACAACGACCTCTTCGACAACCGCCTGATCTTTGGCGACAACCTGCTTGCGCTCAAGGCCTTGGAGCAGGAGTTTTCAGGCAAGGTGAAGTGCGTTTTCATCGATCCGCCGTACAACACCGGCAGCGCGTTCACACATTACGACGACGGGCTGGAGCATTCGATCTGGCTCGGGTTGATGCGCGATCGCCTCGAAATCATCCGGAACCTGCTGTCGAATGATGGGTCGCTGTGGATCACGATTGACGATAACGAAGCTCACTACCTGAAGGTATTGTGCGATGAAGTGTTTGGAAGGTCGAACTTCGTGGCAAATGCCGTGTGGCAGAAGAAGTACACCGTTTCAAATGATTCAAAGTGGCTGGCAGAGACTCATGACCACGTCCTAATATATGCACTGAATAAGGAGATGTGGCGCCCAAACAGATTGGGACGGACTGCCGAAATGGATAGCCGTTACAGGAATCCGGACAATCACCCGAAAGGTCCCTGGAAAGCAACACCCATTTATGCCAAGCGCACCGGATCAGAAAAAGAGCAAGCATTCCAGTTCCGATTTAAGAATGGAGTAGTTTGGTCTCCTCCTCCCGGTACATCCCCTCGTTTTCCAGAGGACACCCTTCGTAGGATGGACGACAACGATGAGATTTGGTTTGGCGCTGACGGCACCTCAAATCCGTCGAGGAAGACATTCCTATCCGAGCTGAAGCTGGCGGAACCTCCTGCACCGACTATTTGGCTTCATTCGGAAGCTGGGCACAACCATGAAGCGCGAGAAGAAGTTAAGTCCATCAACCCAACTGACTCGTTCGCAACACCGAAGCCAGAAAAACTATTGAAGCGGGTAGTTGAATTAGCCACTGACCCAGGTGATCTCATCCTCGATTCCTTCGCCGGCTCAGGCACCACCGGCGCCGTGGCCCACAAAATGGGCCGGCGTTGGATCATGGTGGAGTTGGGTGAGCATTGCCATACGCATGTGATTCCTCGGCTGAAGAAAGTCATCGACGGCGAAGACAAGGGCGGTATCACCGACAGCGTGAGCTGGCAAGGCGGCGGGGGGTTTCGGTATTACAAGCTCGCGCCCAGCCTGATCGTCAACGACCGCTGGGGCAACCCGGTCATCAACCCCGAGTACAACGCCGCGCAGCTGGCCGAGGCGCTGGCCAAGCTGGAGGGGTTCAGCTATGCGCCGTCCGAGACGCAGTGGTGGCAGCACGGCCATTCGAGCGAGCGGGATTTCATCTACGTCACCACGCAGAACCTCTCGGCCGAGCAACTGCAGGCGCTGTCGGATGAAGTGGGGGGCGAGCAGAGCTTGCTGGTGTGTTGCGCGGCCTTCCACGGCATCACGGCCGCGCAGGCCGCTGCACGCTGGCCGAACCTGACGCTGAAGAAGATTCCGAAGATGGTGCTGGCCCGCTGTGAGTGGGGCCATGACGACTACAGCCTCAACGTGGCCAACCTGCCCCTGGCCGCGCCTGCTGCGGCTGCAACGCCTGCGGCGCCAGTGGCCGTTGCCGACGCGGCCGTGGAAAAGAAGGGGGCCCGGCGAGACAGGCACACGGTGGACCTGTTTGGTGATTCGACCGGGGCGGACGGGACTGGGCCATGAAGAACAAGCACACCAAGTCCATCGTGCGCTCTTCGGCCGCCGAGTATCTGACCTATATTGCGGCGAGCGGTCAGGGGGGTGTTGAAGCGGTCTATGCCGATGAAAATGTCTGGCTGACCCAGAAGATGATGGCTGCGCTCTACGATGTGGATGTGCGTACGGTCAACTATCACCTCAAGAAGATCTTCTCGGACAGTGAACTGCAGGCCGAAGCAGTTATCCGAAATTTTCGGATAACTGCCACGGATGGCAAGGGGTACAACACCCAGCACTACAACCTGGCGGCCATCATTGCCGTAGGCTACAAGGTCAATTCAGAGCGCGCCGTTCAGTTCCGGAAATGGGCCACGACCATCGTCGAGGAGTTTGCCATCAAGGGCTTTGCGATGGACGACGAGCGCCTGAAGAGTGGCGGCTCGGTGCTGTCGGACAAATACTTCGAGGAACAGCTCCAACGCATCCGGGAGATTCGTCTGTCGGAGCGAAAGTTCTACCAGAAGATCACGGACATCTACGCGACATCCATCGACTACGATGTCCAGGCTCAAGCAACGAAGCGCTTTTTTGCCACGGTACAGAATAAGTTGCACTGGGCCATTCACGGGCAGACGGCCGCCGAGGTGATCTACAGGCGTGCCGACGCAAGCAAAGAACACATGGGGCTGACCAGTTGGACGGATGCACCGCTGGGGAAGATCCAGAAGTTCGACGTGGTGGTGGCCAAGAATTACCTGACTGAAAGCGAACTGGCACAGCTCGCCCGACTGGTGAACGCCTATCTGGAAGTGGCCGAAAGCATGGCGCTGCGCAAGATTCCCATGACCATGCAGGACTGGGAAACGCGGCTGAACCGCTTCATCGAAGCCACCGACCGAGAGATCCTGCGGGACGCTGGAAAAGTAACGGCAGAGATCGCCAAGGCCCATGCGGAAAGTGAATTCGAGAAATACCGCATCGTGCAGGACAGCTTGTTTGAAAGCGATTTTGATCGCCTGCTCAAACGGCTTGGACATGACCAACAAGGGGAGAATGAATGAACGCTCGCGTTCAAAACCACATCACCGGGCGCCTGTCGCTGCGCCCACCGCAGGCGGAGTCACTGACCAAGCTGGTGCGCGCACTGGCCGCAGCGCCGGAGCTGCTCGGCCACGATCAAGACGTGCCGGCCCTGCTCGCCACGCTGAAGGCCGAGTTTCCAACGCTGCAGGACTTTGAGCGCGAATTCCCTTCGCTGTGCTTCGCGCTGGCCACCGGCGTGGGCAAGACGCGGCTGATGGGCGCGTTCATCGCCTACCTGCACTTGGCGCATGGCATCAACAATTTTTTCGTGCTGGCGCCCAACCTGACGATCTACAACAAGCTGATTGCGGACTTCACCCGCAACACGCCGAAGTACGTCTTCAAGGGCATCGCCGAGTTTGCGCAACAGCCGCCCTTGATCATCACGGGCGACAACTATGACCAGACCGGCGCCGTGGTGCAAGACCAGGCGGCTGGCTTTGCCCACGATGTCCGCATCAACATCTTCAACATCTCCAAGATCAATTCCGAGGTGCGCGGCGGCAAGGAGCCGCGCATCAAGCGAATGCGGGAGGTATTGGGCGACAGTTACTTCAATCACCTGGCCAATCTGCCGGACCTGGTGCTGCTCATGGACGAGTCGCACCGCTACCGCGCGCTGGCGGGCATGCGGGCGATCAACGAGCTGAAACCCCTGTTCGGCCTGGAGGTCACCGCCACACCGTTCGTGGAATCCACGCGCGGCCCGGTGCCGTTCAAGAACGTGGTGATGCAGTACACGCTCGCTTCGGCGATGGCGGACGGTTTCGTCAAGGAGCCCGCGGCCGTGACCCAGCGCAACTTCTCTGCCGCGGCCCACTCGCCCGACGAGGTCGAGAAGATCAAGCTGGAAGACGGCGTTCGCCTGCACGAGACCACCAAGGTCGAGCTGCTCACCTACGCCCGCGAGAACGGCGTCAAAGTGGTGAAGCCCTTCATGCTCGTGATCGCGCGGGACACCACCCACGCCTCGCAGCTCAAGGCGCTGATCGAATCGACGGCCTTCTACGAGGGGCGCTACGCGAACAAGGTGATCCAGGTGGACTCCAGCCGCAGCGGTGCGGAGGAGGAAGAGATGATCACCAAGCTGCTGGCCGTGGAGAGCGTGGACGAGCCCACCGAGATCGTCATCCACGTGAACATGCTCAAGGAGGGCTGGGACGTCACCAACCTCTACACCATCGTGCCGCTGCGGGCGGCCAACGCGCGCACGCTGATCGAGCAGTCGATCGGCCGCGGCCTGCGGCTGCCCTACGGCAAGCGCACCGGCGTGGCGGCGGTGGACCGCCTGAACATCGTGGCGCACGACCGCTTCCAGGAAATCATCGACGAGGCCAACCGGGGCGATTCCCCCATCCGCCTGCAGAAGGTGATCCTGGAAGCCCCGAGTGCCGACGACAAGAAGGTCAGCGTCCAGGTCGGCTCTGGCGCCATGACACGCCTGGGCCTCACCGCGGCACCGACCCTTGCACCAGCGCCGACGCAGGCCATTGCGCCGAGCTCCCCCGACCCCGGCGCAGCAGCGACACCACCGACGCCCCAGACGCCGCCCCCTGTCTTCACCACCGAAAGCGAACGACAAGCGGCGCTGGTGGTGATGGAGGTGATCGGCAAGTACGAAATCAAGCGCGACCTGGTGCCCACCAGCCAGGCGCTGCTCACACCCGCCGTGCAATCGGCCATCCTGGCGGAAGTGAGCGAACGGCTGAAACCTTCCCAGGGGGACCTGCTGGCAGGCACAGACGGGGCCGCCGCCCCGCTGGATCTGTCCGCGGTGGTGAGCAAGACCACGGCGATGCTGGTTCAGCAGACCATCGACATTCCACGGATCTCCGTCGTGCCCACCGGCGAGGTCACGACTGGGTACCACCCGTTCAAGCTCGGTACGCTGCCCAATTTCCAGCCCGGCCAGCGTGAAATCGTGGGGCAGGAGCTGCGCACAAATCAGCAGTTCACGATGAGCCGGGAGTCCGGCATCCGGGAAAAGCGCTTCGAAGATTACATCGTCAAGAAACTGATCGATTTCGACGACATCGATTACTTCACCCAGGCCGATCTGCTGTACGACCTGGCCGGCCAGGCGGTGGCCCACTACCAGGCGCAAAACTACGCCGAAGCCGAGCTGCACGAGATTTTCGACACCTATGGTGCCGAGCTGGCCCGGCTCATTCGGGCCGAAATGCTGGCCCACTTCTGGGAAGAAGCCAGCGGCTACGAGGTGCAGGTCAGTCGGGGCTTCACGGAACTGAAGGCCTGCAATTTCACTGTGGCGGCAGGTCAGCCGGCCCAGAACTACCGCACCACCGTCACCGAGCCGGGCAGGATCAAGCAGATGCTCTTCGGCGGCTTCGAGCGCTGTCTCTACCCGCTGCAGAAGTTCGACTCGGACACCGAGCGGCGCTTTGCAGTCCTCCTCGAACGCGACGCGCTGAAGTGGTTCAAGCCGGCCAAGGGGCAGTTCCAGATCTATTACAAGCTGGGCAGCGAACAGCCGGAGTACATCCCCGACTTCATCGCGGAGACCGACGCCTGGATCCTGATGGTCGAAACCAAGGCCCGGGCCGACATCGACACGCAGGAAGTGCAGGCCAAGGCCGCTGCAGCGGCACGCTGGTGCCGGCATGCATCGGACCACGCCGCATTGGTCGGCGCCAAGCCCTGGCGCTACCTGCTGACGCCGCACGATGAAGTGGTGGAGTCGCAGCGACTGGTCGACTTCCTGCAGTTCGAGGTGAGGGACCTGCCGCGTACCTGACGGCGCTCAAGCTCCTGGCCAACGAGTGACGCCTCGGCGATCGATCACGCCTTCAAATACTCCATCTTCCCCCCCAGCCAGCGCGTGACGTGGGCTCGGGCGGCGGCGGGGTGTTTGTCCAGGAGTTCGGGGGCGACGGCGCGGGCGCGCTGCAGCAGCGGGGCGTCTTCGGCCAGGTCGGCGAAGCGCAGCAGGGCGTCGCCGCTCTGGCGGGAGCCCATGAACTCGCCGGGGCCGCGGATCTCCAGGTCGCGACGGGCGATCTCGAAGCCGTCGGTGGTTTCGACCATCGCCTTCAGCCGCGCCTTGCCGGTCTGCGAGAGCGGGCCGGTGTAGAGCAGCACGCACACGCTCGCCACCGCGCCGCGGCCCACCCGGCCGCGCAGCTGGTGCAGCTGGGAGAGGCCGAAGCGCTCGGCGTGCTCGATCACCATCAGGCTGGCGTTGGGCAC
>DAOLLE010000059.1:0-10695 GCA_035331205.1 Burkholderiaceae bacterium | reverse complement strand
CCGCGCCAAGCTGGAGGTGGACGCCGGCGTGCCCAGCGGCAAGATCGTCGCGGTGTTGGAGGGCGTGTCGAAGGCCTTCGGCGAGCGACCGATCGTGCGCGACCTGAGCGTGACGATCCTGCGCGGCGACAAGGTCGGCCTGATTGGCCCGAACGGCGCCGGCAAGACCACGCTGCTGCGGCTGATCCTCGGCGAGCTCGAACCCGACGCCGGCACGCTGCGGCGCGGCACGCAGATCCAGGTGGCCTACTTCGACCAGATGCGCGAGGCGCTGGACCCGGAGGCCACGCTGGCCGACACCATCAGCCCAGGCAGCGAGTGGGTTGAGGTCGGCGGGGTGCGCAAGCACGTGATGGGCTACCTGGGCGACTTCCTCTTTTCGCCCGCGCGGGCCAACTCGCCGGTGCGCAGCCTCTCCGGTGGCGAGCGTAACCGCCTGCTGCTGGCGCGCCTGTTCGCCAAGCCGGCCAACGTGCTGGTGCTCGACGAGCCGACCAACGACCTGGACATCGACACGCTGGAGCTGCTCGAAGAGCTGCTGCAGTCCTACCCCGGCACCGTCTTCGTGGTCAGCCACGACCGGCGCTTCCTCGACGCGGTGGTCACCAGCACGCTGGTGGCCGAGGGCGAGGGCCGCTGGCGCGAGTACGAGGGCAGCGTCGAGGACTGGCTGCAGCAGTCCCAGCGCGCTGCTGCGCTGGCGCAGCAGCAGGTTGCGGCGGCCCCGAAGCCGGCGCCCGCACCCGCCCCGGTGGCGGCCGAGTCGGCCGTGGCAGTGTCCACGGCCGCGTCGGCGCCGCGCCGCAAGCTCAGCTACAAGGAGCAGCGCGAGCTGGACGAATTGCCGGCCCGCATCGACGCGCTGGAAACCGAGCAGAAGGCCCTGGCCGAGGCGATGGCCGGGACCGACCTCTACACCCGCACGCCCGAGCGCATCGCCGAGGTGCATGCCCGGCATGCGCGGATCGAGGACGAGCTGCTGGAACTGCTGGACCGCTGGGAGGCGCTGTCCAGCCGCTGAATGGCGGGGGCGCGCTGGCTCAGCGGCCCTCGGCGAGCAGCGTCTTCAGGTCGGCGGCGATCTCGGCCGGCGGCGTCGCGTGCTTCACGTACAGCCGCACGCGGCCCTGGGTGTCGAAGACGTAGGACGCCGCGGTGTGGTCCACGGTGTAGCTGGTCTCGGTCTTGCCCGGTACCTTGCGGTAGAAGACCTTGAATTCCTTGGCCACCGCGGCGGTCTCGTCGGGCGTTCCGTACAGCCCCAGCCAGGCGGGGCTGAAGTTGGCGACGTAGGCCTTGAGCACCTCGGGCCGGTCGCGCTCCGGGTCCACCGAGACGAACACGCCGACCAGCTTGTCGCCGTCCGCGCCCATCAGGCGCTGGGCCTCGGCGAGGTTGGTCAGCGTGGTCGGGCAGACGTCCGGGCACTGGGTGTAGCCGAAGAAGACCACCGCGATCTTGCCCTTCAGGTCGGCCAGGCTTCGGCGGCGGCCGTCGCCATCGGTCAGGCTCAGCTCGCGCGCGTAGCTGGCGCCTGTGATGTCGAGCGACTTGAAGGCCGAGGCCTTCGGTGCGCCGAGGCGGTCGCAGCCGGCCAGCGTGCCCAGCCCGGCGAGCAGGCCCAGGCCGGTGGCCAGGACGACGCGGCGCCGCGCGGCACCAGATTGGGAAGACGGGGTGGCGCCACAGGGCGCACGCAGGGGCAGGGTCACGGCCAGAACTCGCGCAGGGTCGGGTGGGCCGCGCGCCGACGGCGCGGGGCGATCACCGAGCCGCGAGCATACCGCCGAGGCCCTGCCCCGTCGGCCGGGCCGAAGCCTGCATCTGCCGATGCGGTTTGACGACGCTCAAGGCGGCCAGCGTCGCCACCAGCGCCGCCGCGCCGGCGGTGTGGGCCAGGGCCGCGGCCAATGGCCAGTCCAGCACCACGTTCGAGACGCCCGAACCGATTTGCCAGAGCAGCAGGCCCGCCAGCACCCGCGCTGCGCGCCCGCGCCCGCGCCGCTGCAGCGCCCAGGCCAGGGTGGCGACCGCCAGCGCCACCGCCAGCGCACCGACGCGGTGCAGCATGTGGATCGCCGTCAGCGCGGCAAAGGGCAGGAAGCGCCCATCGGCGGTCTGCCCGAGCTCGCGCCGCCACTGCAAGCCGGTGGCCAGGTCCATCGCCGGCCACCAGCTGCCCTGGCAGGTCGGGAAGTCGGCGCAGGCCAGCACCGCGTAGTTCGTGCTCACCCAGCCTCCCAGCGCAACCTGGGCGACCACCAGCGCCAGCACGGTCCGCAGCGTCCAGCGCCCGCGCGCCGACAGGCCCACGGCCTGCGGGGACTGCCGCCGCGCCAGCACCGCCAGCAGCGCGAGCAGGCCGACGCCGCCGAGCAAGTGGGCGGTGACGATCGCCGGGTAGAGCTTCATCGTCACCGTCAGCGCCCCGAAGGCCCCCTGGCCGCAGACCCAGAGAAAGATCAGCGCCGTCCAGGCCGCGAACACCGGCGGCCGAGCCTCGCCGGCGCCGGTCGAGGCCGCGGCGCTCGGCTGCCGCAGCGCCAGCCAGGCATGGCTGAGCATCATCGCGGTGATCAGCGCGCCCACCGACATCGCCAGGTAGCGGTGCAGCATTTCCACCCAGGCCTTGCCGTGGGTGACCGGGCCGTGGGGTCGAGCGGTCTCGGCCGCTTCGATGTGATCGCGCGCGGCCAAGGGCGTGGCCTGTCCGTAGCAACCCGGCCAGTCGGGGCAACCCAGTCCGGAGTCGGACAGCCGGGTGAAGGCGCCGAAGACGATCAGGTCGAAGGTCAGGAACAGCGTCAGCCAGGTCAGCGCGATCAGCCAGCCGCGCTGCCGGCCCGAGCGCCGCTGCCGCCAGGCCGTCCAGCCGGCGAATGCCGTGGCGATCAGCGCGGCGATCGCGGCCAACTGCAGCGCCAGGCCCCAGTCCACCCCGCTTGCGGCGTTCACCGACATGCCCCGACGTTTCGAGCGGTCGCTGCCGCGCCGATCTCTGCGCGTCGCACTGAGCGCATCAGCGCAGGTAGTGGTCCACCAGCAGCGCGAAGAACAGTGCCGCGAGGTACCAGATCGAGTAGCGGAAGGTCGAGCGCGCCAGCGCGTCGCTGTAGTGACGCAGCATCTGCCAGGCGCGCAGCACGAAGCCGCCGCTCAGCATGGCCGCCACCGCAAAGTACAGCGGCCCGCTCATGCCCACCGCGCAGGGCAGCAGCGACACCACGAACAGCGCCAACGTGTAGCGCAGGATGGTCTTGCGGGTGTACTCGGCGCCGTGCGTCACCGGCAGCATCGGCAGGCCGGCGCGGGCGTAGTCCTGCGTGCGGTACAGCGCCAGCGACCAGAAGTGTGGCGGCGTCCAGACGAAGATGATCAGGAACAGCAGCAGCGCCTCGACCGGCACCTGGGCGGTGACCGCCGCCCAGCCCAGCACCGGCGGCATCGCGCCCGACGCCCCGCCGATCACGATGTTCTGCGGTGTGTTGGGCTTGAGCCAGATGGTGTAGATCACCGCGTAGCCGACGAAGGTCGCGAAGGTCAGCCACATCGTCAGCGGGTTGACGAAGCGGTGCAGCAGGAACAGCCCCACGCCGCCGACGATGAAGGCGAAGGTCACCGTCTGCATCGAGGTCAGCGCACCCGAGGGCAGCGGGCGGCGGCGGGTGCGCGTCATCAGCGCGTCGATGCGCTGCTCGATCAGGCAGTTGATCGCCGCGGCCGAGCCGGCCGTCAGGCCGATGCCCAGCGTTGCGAAGACCACCACGTCCCCCGGCGGCACACCGGGCGTGGCGAGGAACATGCCAATCACCGCGCAGAACACCACCAGCGAAACCACCCGCGGCTTCGTCAGGGCGATGAACTGGCTGATGACGCCTTTATCGAGAACGACCGTGCTCATCGACGCTCCGGGTTGGGACCTGCTGTCGGAGTGAAAGGGAAGATCGGGCAGTGCGAGTCCTGGGTCGCCCCCGCCCTCAGCGCTTGAGCGTGGCGACGAACTCGGCCACCGCGGCGATGTCGGCGTCGGTCAGCCGGCCGGCAATGTCGCGCATCACATGCGCTTCGTCGTTGCTGCGCGCGCCGGTCTTGTAGGCCTTGAGCTGGTTGGCCACATAGGTCGGGTGCTGGGCGCCGATCGCCGGTGCCAGCGTGGTCGGCGGCAGCGTCATCGTCGCGTTCCAGTCGGCCTTGCCGGCGCCGGTCAGGCCGTGGCAGCCCACGCAGGCTGGCACCACATCCGGGCGACCCTTGCCCTTGAGGTAGACCTTCTCGCCCGCGGCCAGCAGCTCCTTCTTGGTCACCGTGCCCGCGTTGGCCTTCTGGCTGC
This sequence comes from Burkholderiaceae bacterium, assembly GCA_035331205.1. GTDB lineage: Bacteria > Pseudomonadota > Gammaproteobacteria > Burkholderiales > Burkholderiaceae_C > Sphaerotilus. The sequence continues at coordinate 6,365 of DAOLLE010000059.1, read as the reverse complement.
CGAAGAAGACCGCCAGATCCTCGATGTCCTGGTCCGACAGCGGCTGCGCCATCGGGCTCATCTGCTCGTTCTTGCGCCGTCCGGCCTTGAAGTCGTGCAGCTGCTTGGTCAAGTAGGGGGTGAGCTGGCCGGCCAGCTTGGGCCACATGTCGGCCAAGCTGTTGCCGTCCGGCCCGTGGCAGGCCATGCAGGCGGCCGCCTTGGCCTTGCCGGCTTCGGCATTGCCGGCGGCCCATGAGGCCGGGGCGCCGGCGAGCGACGCCACGCCCAACGCAGTTGCGACAAACCATTGCCCGACGGGTAGCCCCATTGTCTCCATCTCCTCTCGCGTCCTCACGCATCCTCACGCAGAGTCGGGGCGATCCTAATATGGAGATCCCGTACCGCCCGTATCGTGCAAACCCGCGGGTGAAAACCCGGGGGTGAAAACCCTGGTGGGGTGTCTGTGCCGCCGCCCTTGTCTGCGGAGGGATTCCGTTGCTAGCATTTGTGCGAGGGTGTGTCGGCGCCGGAGACAGCGCGTATCGAAGACCCGCCGGACGCGACGACGAGATTGGGATACCGGTACGTGGACCCGTATCACGACCAGGAAACGAGGAGACCGCATGTCACACGACGCAGGTGCCGCTCACGGCGATCATGCTCATGGAGGGCACTGGGAATGGAGCATGTGGCCGGCGGTGGCCAGCCTCGGCATTCTCGCGTTGGCATTGGCGTTCTCGTTCCATTTCGTCTACCACAACGGGTTTGCCGCTGTTATCGCGCTGGGCATCGGCGTGGTGATGATTCTGGCCGGCGTGGCGGGCTGGACCAGCGAGGCGATGGGCCACGGCGAGGGGCTGTCCTTCGGTGCGATGGGCTGGTTCATTCTCGCGGAGGCGATGATCTTCGTGTCCTTTCTGGCGGCCTACTGGTTTCTCCGGCTGGAATCCCCATTCTGGCCGCCGGAGGGCACGCCCGAGATTCCGAAAACCCTGCCGCTGATCATGACGGTGGTGCTGGTGTCGTCTTCGTTCACGATGCACCACGCCGAAGCGCTGCTGCATGCGGGCAATCAGGCAGGTTTTCGCAGCTGGCTGCTGATCACGCTGGCACTCGGGGCGACCTTCCTGGGCATGTCGGCCTATGAATGGAACCACCTGATCCACGGGGGTTTCAACATCGGCAGCAACGTCTACGGAACCTTCTTCTTCTCGATCACCGGATTCCACGGCGGCCACGTGATTGTGGGCCTGTCGATCTTCCTCGCTGGTCTGCCCAGTGCGCTGCGCGGTCAGGCCGAGCCGGGGTTCTGGCGCACTGCCGGTCTGTATTGGCACTTCGTCGACATCATCTGGTTCTTCGTCGTCTCCCAGGTCTATTTCTGGTGAGCAGCGGAACTCGTGGCCATCGATACGGCGGGGTGATCCGGTGACTGGTGCGGTGATTCCCGCGGTGATTCGTCTTCTGCTCGGCAGCCTGCTGGCCCTGATGGCCGGCGTGGCGCTGGCGGTGGGCAAGCCACCGACGGAAAACCGCAGCCGCATCGACCCGGCGATCATGCAGATCGACGAGTCGAAATACCTCGGGCAGCCCCTCGATCCGAAGACGGCCTTTGTCGACGAACAGGGGCAGTCCTTCACCCTCGCTCAGGTGCTGGGCAAGCCGACAATACTGGTGCTGTCGTATTTCGGCTGCGACGGCAGTTGCCCCACGATCAACCAGAATCTTTCCCAGGCGCTGGCCGGTGTGAAGCGCTTTCGCGCCGGGCAGGATTTCAGGCTGCTGACGGTGTCGTTCGACCGCCAGGACAGCGCGCAGACTTCGGCCCAATTCGTGCAGCAATTGCGTCAGCGCCCCGGCACCCTGCCGGAAGGCTGGCGCTTCGCGGTGCTGCAGGATCCGGCGCCCGATGCACCGAAGCGGTTTGCCGATGCGGTGGGATTCCGGTTTTTCTGGTCGCGCATCGACAAGACCTTCCTGCACCCGAATGTGCTGGTGTTTCTGACGCCGGAGGGTCGGGTGGCCCGCTACATCTACGGCACCAGCCTGGATGCGCGCACGCTGGAACTGGCGCTGATCGATGCCGATTGGGGCCGCATCAGCGAATCCGCCTCGGCGGTGTTCGACATGGTGACCGGTGCCTGTTTCAGCTACAACTTTTCCGAGGGGCGATACCAGCCCAATTACGCCCTGCTGGCCGGGGTGGGCGCCTTGGTATTCGGCCTGAGCGCGATGGCGCTGGGGCTGCTGGGTTACCGGAGGAGATTCGTGAGGAGAGTGGTGCATGCACAGTGAATACAAGAGGCCCGGCCCCTGCGGGCGGGCCGCGCGCAAGGCCGTGCCGGCGCTGCTGGCCGCGGGAAGCTGCACGGTGGCGTCGGCCTACCAGACCGCGGCCACAGCAGCCTCCGGAGCGGCCGCGCGCATCAACGACCCGGCGGCCGGCTGGGACCACCTCTGGCACGAGGTGATCGTCGACATCACGATCATCGGGGTGCTGTTCGCGCTGGTGATGGCCTGGTTTCTCTACCAGTACCGCGCGAAGAAACCCGGCGAGGTGGGGCGCCAGCCGAAGCTGAGCCCGGCGGCGGTGATTGGCTGGGCGGTGATTCCCACCTTCGTCTTCATGGCCGACGACTTCTACTTGGCGGCCAACGGCTGGAAGCTCTGGAACGATTACCGCGATGTGCCCGCTGACCGGATGGAGGTGAAACTCGAATCCGGCATGTACAGCTGGGACTACACCTACGACAACGGCGTAAAAACCCAGAATGTGCTGCGCGTGCCAGCCGGCAAACCGGTGGTGCTGCGCATGACCAGCCGGGATACGCTGCACAGCCACTTCATTCCGGATTTTCGGGTGAAGGAGGATTCGATGCCGGGCCGGGTGACCTACCTCTGGTTCTACCCGAAGGAACCCGGGGAGCACATCGTGTCCTGCGCAGAATACTGTGGGGTGATGCACTCCTACATGGCCGGCAAGGTGATCGTGATGGCGCCGGCCGAGTTCAAGACCTGGCTGGATCAGGAGCACGCCAAGTTGACGCCGGCGGACAAGCCTGCGGAGAAATCAGCCGATGGGGCGGCCGAAAAGGCGCCCGATCAGGCCCCCGCCAAGGCCGGCTGAACGGGCCGATGCAGGCATCGACGGGACAGGAGTGAATTCGTGAGCTTCAACATCAAAGAGTGGATCTTCACGACCGACCACAAGCGGGTCGGCGTGTTGTATCTGATTGGATCGATCGCTGCATTCGGCGTCGCGGGTATCGCGGCGATGCTGATGCGCATCGAGCTGTCGACCATCGGGCCGACCATCACCAGCAACCCGACGCAGTACAACGTCTGGCTCTATACCCACGGCGCGGTGATGATTCTGGGGTTCCAGATTCCTGCTTTGACAGGATTCTTCGCCAATTACTGCATACCACTGATGATCGGGGCGAAGGACGTGGCCTTTCCGCGCGTCAATGCGCTGTCGGTCTGGCTGTTCTATGTCGGGGTGATTCTGGCGTTGCTCACCTTCGTGGTGCCGGATCCGCCTGATGTGATGTGGACGGGTTATCCGCCGTACTCGACGATGACCACCGGCAACACCGCGCTGTATTCCTTCACGGTGCTGGTGCTGGGTTTCGCATCGATCATCGGGGGTGTGAACTTCCTGACCACGGTGGCCTACATGCGTGCACCGGGGCTGAAGTGGAGCAACCTGAACATCTTCGTCTGGTGCACGCTGGGCGCCTTCGTGCTGCAGCTGATCTTCGTGCCGGTGCTGGGCACTGCCGTGACCTTGATCAGCTTCGACAAATACCTCGGCACGCACTTCTTCGATACCAGCAGTGGCGGTGATGTACTGACGTATCAGAACCTGTTCTGGTTCTATTCGCACCCGGCGGTGTATGTGATCTTCCTGCCCTTCATCGGGGTGGTGTACGAGATCGTCGCCACCTTCGCGAAGAACCGCGTCTTCAACCACAAGGTGGTGCTGTGGGGAGGCATCGGCGGCATCGTGCTGTTGTCGGGCGAGGTGTGGGTACACCACCTGTACGTCTCCGGCATGGCCGACTGGATCCGCATTGGTCAGATGGTGACCACGCTGTTGATCTCGATTCCCGTGGGCCTGCTGGTCATCAGCTTGGCGGGCACGCTCTATAAGGGCGCCATCACCTTCGAAACCCCGATGCTCTATGCGCTGGGGGTGCTGTTCCTGTTCCTGATCGGTGGCCTGACCGGGATTCCGCTGGCGGTGACGTCGCTGACGCTCCACCTGTCGGATACCTATTACGTGGTGGGCCACTTCCACTATGTGATGGCGGTGGCAGGCACCTTCGCGATTTTCGGCGGGGTGTACTACTGGTTCCCGAAAATAACCGGCCGGATGTACAGCGAGCGCTGGGGTCAGATCGGTTTCTGGCTGACCTTCGTGGGCGTGAACATCGTCTTCTGGATCATGATGACGGTGGGCGTGAAGGGTATGCCGCGGCGCTACTACGACTATTCCCACTTCCCGCAATTCCAGAGTTCGCACCAGTGGATGACGGTGGGCGCAGCGATTCTGGGTGTGGGCTTCCTGATCGCGGTGCTGAACTGGATCATCGGCGCGCGCAGCGGCAAGCCGGCGGGTGACAACCCCTGGAATTCCAAGTCGCTGGAGTGGACGACGGTGTCGCCCCCGCCGCACGGCAACTGGCCGTCGCCGCCGAGCGTCGAGCCGGACTGGACGCCGTACTCCTACGAGCGCCGCTGAGCCGGCGGGACGGGCCGGCCCGGCGGCAGGCCCGGTGAGTTCTTGCGGGGCGCCTGACAGGCGCCCCGTTGTCGTCTGGGTTCGCCGCGCAGGGCGGGCCGTTGGAGGCTCGATTGGCCGAAACCTCTCTCTCTGACCGCCCGAGCCGGCTGCGGCGCGCTCTGGTCTTCGTCGGCGTGGGCGCGCTGCTGGGCGGTGCGGCGCTGACCTACAAGGCGCTGCGGCGCGTTGGGCCGGGCACGCCGGCGCAGAACGATGCGTTGGCCAGGATGGGCGCCACGGTGATCGCCGACCCGCAGCCGCTGCCGGCCTTCACGCTGACCAGCGCCCAGGGGCCGGTGACGCTCGCGAGCCTGATCGGGCGCTGGCACTTCGTCTTCTTCGGCTACACGCAGTGTCCGGATGTTTGCCCGACCGGGCTGGGCCTGATGGCGGAGCTGCAGCGCCGCCTGCCCGAGGGCCAGCGGCCGGGGGTGCTCTTCGTCTCGGTGGACCCGCAGCGCGACACGCCGGCTCTGCTGGGCGAGTACGTGCCGGCCTTCGATCCGAGCTTCCGGGGCGCCACCGGTGATGAGGCTGCGCTGGCGCCTCTGCTCAAGGACCTGGGCGTGATGGTGCAGCGCAACCCGCCCGCGCAGGCCGACCGGCCGATGACCTACACGGTGGACCACACTGCGTCGATGTTCCTGATCGATCCGCAGGCGCGGCTGCGCGGCGTGTTCTCGCCGCCGCACGACCTGGAGACGATGCTGGCGGACTATCGGAAGCTGTTTGCCGGCTGATGCCGCTGCCCGCCGCGGCGCATGCAGCGCAGGCAGACCCAGACGAACATCACGCCGCCGATCACCGCGATCAGGCCGCCCAGGCCCATCATGCCCATGCCGATCTTCTGCGGCAGCGAGACCAGCACCTGCTCGGCGCCGGCCACCTTGCGCTGCACGCCGTAGCCGCCCGACCAGGCCAGGCCGAGGATGTGCATCAGCTGCCCGCCGCCGTAGACCCAGGGCTGCCAGCGCGCCATGCGGCTGTCCGGATCGGCGTAGCCCAACCGGGGCAGCAGCAGGTAGACGACGCCCATGAAGCCCAGCGTCACGCCGACGATCGAGCCGTGGTAATGGGCCGGCACGACGACGTTCACACCGCGGATCAGGAAGGCGAGGATGCCGCCGGTGACGAAGAGCAGCATCGAGGCCAGCAGCCCGGACTTCAGCGGGCTCGGCGGGCGGCGCCAGACGGCCGGCAGCGTGGCGGCGGCGGCCAACAACAGCGGCAGCATCGCGAGGTGGCCGTGCTGCATCAATTTGGCGAAGGCGGTGATCTGGTCGCCGGTGCCGACGGGCGTGAGCAGCAGGATCGCCAGCGCGGCGACCAGCGGCAGCGCGGCCAGCACGAACAGGCGGCCGGTCAGCGTCGCGCCGAATCGGGGCCGGCAGCCCAGCGCATCGGCCAGCCAGAACCAGGCCACGAGCGCCAGCAGGGCGTGCTGGAACTGCAGGATGTGGCCGGGGCCCCAGAACAGGAACTCGAAGTGCGCGGTGCCGCTGCCGGCCGGCAGCGCCGCCCCGGTCCAGGCCAGCGCGCCCCAGGCCAATCCGCCGGCCAGCGCTGCCAGCCAGACGCCGCGCTGCAGCGCCGCCAC
>DAOLLE010000058.1:0-10758 GCA_035331205.1 Burkholderiaceae bacterium | reverse complement strand
TGCACTGGGACGCGGTGCTTGGCGCCGAATTCGCCCGCGACTACAAGCCCCAGCCCGGGGTCTACCTGGACAGCGCCGCCGCCTTCGACTGCACCCCGGCCGAGGCGGTGATGGTGGCCGCCCACTCCGACGACCTGGTCGCTGCCGCCGCCCTTGGCTTGCGCACCGCCTTCATCGCCCGCCCGGACGAATTCGGCCCCGGCCGCGGTGAAGCGGCGCCCCAGGGCCTGGAGCCGGACTGGGTCGCGGGGAGCCTGCTGGAGCTGGCGGATCAGCTGGAACGATCGGCCAGTCGCTGAGCCCCACATGACCCCACCGCCCGACCCCTTCCACCTCCAGCGCTTCGTCGACGCCCAGGCCCCCATCTGGCCGCAGGTGTGTGCCGAACTGGCCGCGGGCGCCAAGCGCAGCCACTGGATGTGGTTCATCTTCCCGCAGCTGCGCGGCCTGGGCCGCAGCGAGACGGCGCGCTTCTACGGCTTGGCCGACCTCGACGAAGCCCGCGCGTACTGGGCCCATCCGCTGCTGGGCCCGCGCCTGCGCGAGGCCTGCGGCCTGCTGGCCGCGCTGCCGCCGACGCTCAGCGCCGAGCGAGTGCTTGGTCCGGTGGATGCGCTGAAGCTGCGTTCCTGCCTGACGCTGTTCGAGCGGGTGGCGCCCGAGGAGGCGGTGTTCGGCGTGCTGCTGGCGCGCTGGTATGGCGGGCAGCGGGACGAGGCATCGCTGCGGATGCTGCGCCCGGACTGACCCGTACCCTCCCGGAGGCGTGATGGGCGTCACGGGCCTAGACTCGGCGGGCGCGGCGCAGATCCTTCGCCGTGCCCGGGCAGAGGAATCCGCATGCACCCGACGACGAAGTTCCCCTCGAACACCGCCGCCCCACGGGGTGGGCTCGCGGCGGTTGGTGCCGCACTGGTCGGGCTGCTCATCTGCGCCACCACGCCCGCGCAGACCCCGCCCCCCCGCTCCACCGCCCATCCTGCGACGTCCCACGCCGAACACGAAGCCCCCCGCCCGATCGACATCCCGCCCTGGTTCACCGAGAGCTTTCTGGACTTTCCGGAGGAGATGGCCGAGGCGGCCAAGGCTGGCAAGCGGCTGCTGGTTTACGTCGGCCAGGACGGCTGCCCCTACTGCCGGGAGCTGATGCAGACCAACTTCAGCCAGCGGGCCATCGTCGAGAAGACGCGGACCCACTTCGTGGCCATCGCGCTCAACCTCTGGGGCGACCGGGAGCTGACCTGGCTGGACGGGAAGAAGACCACCGAGAAGGCGCTGGCCAAGGCGCTGAAGGTGCAGTTCACGCCGACGCTGCTGTTCATCGACCCGGCGAGTGCCCAGATCGTCGGCCGGCTCAACGGCTACCAGCCGCCGGAGCGCTTCTCGGCGGCGCTGGACCATGTGATCGCCCGCGGCGAGCGGCGCCAGCCGCTGGCGGAGTACCTCGCGGCGAATGTGAAGGAGACGGCGCGCGCCGAGCTGAACGAGCAGCCCTTCTTCCTGCCGCCCCCCTTCGACCTGCGGCGCAAGGCCGGCAGCCGGCCGCTGGCGGTGCTGTTCGAGACGCGGCGCTGTGCACCCTGCGACGAGATGCACCAGCAGGGTTTCCAGCGCCCGGAGGTGCAGGCGCAGTTGCGCCGGCTGGACGTGCTGCGCTTTGCGCTGAACGACCGCCGCGAGGTCACGACGCCGGACGGCCGGCGCCTGACCGCCGAGGCCTGGGCGCGCGAGCTGGGCGTGGGCTTCACGCCGACGCTGGTGTTCTTCGACGCCGCAGGGCCGGCCAGCGCCGGGCGGGAGGTGTTCCGCCTGGACGGCTACACCCGGCCCTTCCACCTGGCGACCTCGCTGGAGTACGTGGCCGAGCGCGCCTGGCAGCGCCAGCCGGAGTTCCAGCGCTTCATCCGCGACAAGGCCGACCGGCTGCGTGAGCGTGGGCAGGCGGTGGAGCTGTGGAAATAGCCGGCGACTGGGCCTGCGCCGCTGGCCGCGGCCGTCAGGTGCCCAGTGGCACCGCCCGCCCGATGTAGAGCACCGGGCCGGTGGGGCGGCCGATCGTCGAGCCGCCGGGGGGCTCGAGGGTGATCTCGAACAGCTGGTCGGGCTTCAGCGCGGGCAGGCGCTGCAGCGGCAGCGAGGTGACACGGCCAGCGGGGACCAGGCCCAGGGAGCTGGGGCCGGCGGCATCGGGGGCCTTGGTCCAGAACTGCAGCACCCGGTCGGCGGGCACCTGGAAGTCGGCTCGCAGGGGCACCAGGCGCAGCTCGCCGCCCTGCCCCTGCCCTGGCCCCGGCCTGTCGCGGGCCGGGGTCATCTCCACCACCCAGCCGTTGCCGCCGCCGCGCGGGTCCTGCAGCACGGCGACGTAGCGGATCTCCGGCGCGGGCGGCAGGGCCTGGCGCAGCGCCACGCTGCTGCCCAACACCAGCACCGCCGCCACCGCCACGCCGGACAGCCCCTGCCAGAAACCCAGGCGCTGCCACCAGGGTGGCCGCGCCGCACCTGACCCGGCTGGCCGGGGTGCCAAAGCGACAAGTCGCGACTCCAGGCGGGCCCAGCCGCCCTGGGGCAGGCGCTCGGCGGGCGCGCTGCGCCGGGTCAGGCCCAGCAACCGGTCCTGCCAGTAACCAACCTCGGCGCGCAGCCCGCCGTCGCCGGCCAGGGCGCGTTCGAAGGCCTGCTGCTCCTCGGCGGAGAGGGTGCCGAGCACGTACTCGCCAGCGGCGGCACTGCGGTCCTCGGCGGTGTCGAGTTTCATGCCATGCACTCCCGCAGCGCCAGCAGCGAGCGGCGGATCCAGGCCTTGACGGTGCCCAGCGGGGTGGCCAGGCGCCGGGCGATCTGATCGTGGGTGTAGCCGTCGACGAAGGCGTGCAGCACGCAGGCGCGGCGCTCGGGCTCCAGGCGTTCGAGGCAGCGCTCCAGCTGGTCGCCATCCAGCGCCGGGGCGGCGGGGTCGCTGTGCTGGGCGCCCTGCAGCGCGTCGGAGAGTTCGCTCAGCGCCTGGGGCTCCAGGACTTCCTCGATGCCGTCGCGGCGCACCGCCTTGAGCGCCTGGTGGCGCACGACCGTGTAGATCCAGCCGCGGCCTGAGCCGAGGCTCGGGTCAAAGGTGGCCGCGCGGCTCCAGACCTGCAGCATCGCGTCCTGGAAGACCTCCTCGGCACGCGCCGGGTCGCGCACGATGCGCTGCACCACGCCGAGCAGCCAGCGGCCCTCGCGCTCGTAGATCACCCTCAGGGCAAAACGCTCGCCGCGGGCGCAGGCGGCCAGGGCGGCGTCGTGATCGAACGGATCCAGGGTCTGAGGCATCGGTGCAAGGCAGATCACGCCGCGGCGCCCGCTGGCGCCTTGGCGCGATCACTCTCTCACACCCGCAAAGGCCCGGGTTCAGGCGGGCTTCCAGAAGATGTAGTCGGCCTGGTAGGTCACCACCTGCCGCTGGCCCAGGGAGCCGCTGCCGCAGGCCAGCGCGGGCGCCACGCCGCCGCGGGTGGCCACGCGCTGGATGTAGCTCACGCCCTGCAGGTCGCCCTTGCCGTCCACCAACTTGGCCGGGTTGGCCTTGACCAGCTGCAGCGGGATGTTGCCGCTGCCCGCTGGGGCGACCGCCAGCTGCGCACCCGTCAGGCTGGAGCCGTCCTGCGCCGCCCAGGTGGCCGGCGGACCGAAGTAGCTGCCCACCACCTGGCCCTGGCGCGAGCGCAGGTCGGCCTTCGGACCGACGAAGACCCATTCGAAAGCGTCGGCAGCGCCCGCCTTGGCGCGGCACTCGTAGGTGATCTCGCCGACGCCGACGGTCTCCCAGGCCACGCGATGGCCGGCAGGAACCTTGACGGTATCGGGCAGGGCCTCCTGGCTGAACGGCGCGGCCATCGGCATCGAGCCTCGGCCGGACATCGATCCACAGGCGGCCAGGCTGGCGGCCAGGAAAGTCAGGGAAAGCGGGGCAAGGCGAAGGGGCGACATGAGGATCTCCTGCGGTTGAGGGCGTTCGGCACGCCGGAATGGCGGCCTCACACCCAGCACTAGCCCGCGGCCCGCCGGCTGGATGCAGCGCAGATGCAAGCAACTGCAACCACCCCGACAGCGGCACACGCGGCACTTCTGGCCTATGCTGGCTCTTTCGTGCCGCCGAGGAGCCCGCATGCCCGACGACCCGTCCCCCCATTCCGAACGCATTGCCGCCGCCGCCGATGCCCTGGTGACCGCCCGGCGCAGTCGCCGTCCGATTCCCACCCTGACCAGCCACTGGCCAGATCTGAGCGAGGCCGATGCGTATGCCATCGCCCGGGCCACCGAGGCGCAGTTGGCCGAGCCACGGGTCGGCTACAAGCTGGGCTACACCAGCGCCGCGATGCGGGCGCAGATGGGCGTGGAGCAGCCGAACTACGGTGTGTTGACGGCGCCCACGCGGGTGGTGCACGGCGGGGTGCTGGCGATGTCGGAGCTGATCCATCCGCTGGTGGAGCCGGAAATCGCTTTCGTCATGGCCGCCGACGTGACGGACGCCGGGCAGACCGGGGCTGCGGTGGCCAGCGTGCACGCGGCGCTGGAGATCGTGGACACCCGCTACGAAGCCTACCGGTTCAAGGCGGCCGACAACATCGCGGACAACTCCTCCGCAGCGCGCTTCGTGATCGGCCCGCCCATGTCACTGGGGCCGGACTGCAACCTGGCCGACGTACCGGTGCAGCTGTACGTCGATGGCGACCTGCTCGGCGAAGGCAGCGGCGCAGACGCGCTGGGTCACCCCCTGACCGCACTGACCTGGTTGGCCCAGCGGCTGCTGGCCGACGGGACGATGCTGCGCGCGGGCGATGTCGTACTGACCGGCGGCCTGACCCGGGCCCATGCGGCCCAGCCAGGCATGCGTTTTTCGTCCCGCGTCGGCCATCCGACCCAGGGGGGCGGCGAAGCCACCCTGCGCTTCCTCTGACGCCACCCTCGGCGTCCAACGCGAAGGTTCAGCCATGGCACCCGCAGACAGTCCTCCCGCCGGTTTCGACCTCTCCAGCAACGTCGACGACGGCGGCCAGTCCCTGGCGGTGCTCGCACAGTCCCTCTACCTGATCAACCTGCTGGTGGCCCCCGGTCTGGCTTTTGTCGCACTGCTGTGGCTGTGGCAACGCCACCGCGACAGTGCGCCACCGCTGGCGCGCCTGCACCTGCGGCAGGCGTTGTGGGTGAGCGTGGTGGCCGGCCTGCTGATCGCCGGCCTGTCGGCACTGCTGGCTGTGGCCGGTGGCCTGCACGCCGCCTGGACCTGGGTGGTGGTGCTGACCTATTTCGTCTGCATCCACGGCGCGCTGGTGACGATGGGCATCTTCGCGCTGTCCAAGGCGATGGCCGGGCAGCCCTGGCGCTACCCGCTGGTGGGGCCGCCGGAGGGCTGAGCGCCACCGTCTTTCAGCCGCGCGACCGGTCGGCCAGACGCACCAGCCCGAGCAGCGCGTCGATGTTGGGCGTCGGCAGACCCAGGTGGCGGCCGATCTCGCTGACCGCGCCGACCAGGGCGTCGATCTCCATCGGCCGGCCGGCTTCGTAGTCCTGCAGCATCGAGGTCTTGAAGGCGCCGATCTTGCGAGTCATCAGGTGGCGCTCCTCCGGGTCCTGGTCGATCGGGCAGCCGAAGGCGTTGCCCAGGGCCTGGGCCTCGCGCATCAGGCTGCTGGCCCAGGCGCGGGTGAGCGGCTCGTCGAGGATGCGGTCCAGCGTGGCGCGGGTGAGCACCGAGATCGGGTTCATGCTCATGTTGCCCCAGAGCTTGAACCAGACCTCGCGCTGGATCTGCGGCGACACGCTGGCGGCAAAGCCGGCGCGCTGCAGCAGGTCGGCCAGGGCGGCCAGGCGCTCGGGCGACTGCGGGTCGTCCGGGCCGCTCAACGCCGGTGCGCTGGCGTCGCCGGCGGCGCGGGCAGCGCCGAAGGGGTCGCCCAGGATCAGGCCGTTGCCCATGCCGTGGCGCAGGTGGGCCGCCCCGAGCGTGCTGCAGCCCATGTGCACCACGCAGCCGATGACGTGGCGGCTGGGCAGGGCCGCGCGCACCGCGTCGCCCGCGTCCACGCTGGCCAGGCGCAGGCCCTGGCAGGGGCCGCTCTGGCCGTCGAAGAACCACCAGGGCACGCCGTTCATCGCCACCACCACCTGGGTGCGCGCACCGATCAGTTGCGACACCGCCGGGGCCACGGCCGCCAGCGCGGGGGCCTTGACGGCGACGATGACCACGTCCTGCACGCCGAGCGCGGCGGGGTCCGACTCGGCGCGGGGGTGCACGACGATCGGTGCGGCCTCAGGCGCGCTCGCCTCGTCGATGCGCAGGCCGCGCTCACGCAGGGCCGTGAGCGTCTCGCCGCGCGCCAGCACGCTGACCTCCGCCTCGGCGGCCGGCAGGCGATGGGCAATCCAGCCGGCGATCAGGCCGCCGATGGCCCCGGCGCCGACGATGCAGACCTTCTGGGGGGATGCGCTCTCGGCCATGTCAGCTCCGGTAGCTCGGGTCGATCCCGTCGACGATGCGCTGCAGCGCGGCGAAGCTGTCCGCCCCGGCGCCGAACTTGGGGTTGAAGTTCAGCGAGTCGGCCACGCAGCGCTCCATCACCGGCACCGGAATCGGGCGCAGCGCGCCGCCCATCGACTGCGCGGCCAGTTGCACCTCGCAGGCGCGCTGCACCAGCCACATCAGCGACAGCGCGTGCGGCAGGGTCTGGCCGATCACCACCGGGCCGTGGTTGCGCAGCAGGAGCACGCGCTTGTCGCCGGCCGAGGCCAGGATGCGCGAGCCCTCGTCGGCGCGCACCGTGATGCCCTCGAAGTCGTGGTACGCCACCTGGCCCCAGAGCTGGGCCGAGTAGAAGTTGGTGAAGGACAGGCCCTCTTCCAGGCAGCACACCGCCAGCGTCGGCGTGGTGTGCACGTGCATGACGCAGTGCGCGTCCAGCACCTGGGCGTGGATCTGGCCGTGGAAGGTGACGCCGGCCGGGTTGATCGGCCAGTCGCTGCCGCCGACGATGCGGCCCTGGCGGTCCACCTTGACCAGGTTGGAGGCGCGCACCTCGCGGTAGTGCAGACCAAAGGGGTTGATCAGGTAGCAGCCGGCGTCGCCCTCCGGGCCGGGCACGCGCAGCGAGATGTGGTTGTAGATCAGCTCCGTCCAGCCCAGGTGGGCAAAGATGCGGTAGCAGGCCGCGAGTTGCACGCGGGCCTCCCACTCCTCGGGGCTGAAGCGTTCGGGGCGCAGGTGGGCAGCGGTCATCGGGGGGTCTCCTCGGTCGTTTCTCTCGGTCGTCTCTCTCGGTCGGCTCGTTGCGATTCAGCTTGTCTTGAACAGCGCCCGGCGCTCGCGGGCGTTCTGCACCAGCATGCTGGTGTCCACGCCCACGGCGACGAAGAGGGCGCCGGCGTCCAGGTAGCGCTGCGCCAGCGCAGGATCGACCGCCAACACGCCCGGCGCCTTGCCGGCCGCGCGCACGGTGGCAATGCCGTCCAGGATGGCGCGCTGCACCTCCGGGTGACCGGGCTGGCCGATCAGCCCCATCGAGGCCGACAGGTCCGCCGGGCCGAAGAAGACGCCGTCCACGCCCTCGACCGCGGCGATCGCGGCGAGGTTGGCCATCGCCGTGGTCGTCTCGGCCTGCACCAGCAGGCACATCTGCTCGTTGGCGGCCTTGAGGTAGCCGTCCACCTGGTTCCAGCGCGAGGCGCGCGCCAGCGCCGCGCCAACGCCGCGGATGCCCTCGGGCGGGTAGCGCATCGCCTGCACCATCTGCTCGGCCTGCTCGGCGCTGTCGATCACCGGCACCAGCAACGTCTGCGCGCCGATGTCGGTGAGCTGCTTGACCAGCGCCACGTCGGCCTGCACCGGTCGCACCACCGGGTGCACCGGGTAGGGCGCCACGGCGCGCAGCTGCTCCAGCACCTGGCGCACGTCGTTGGGGGCGTGCTCGCCGTCGATCAGCAGCCAGTCGTAGCCGCACAGGGCCAGCGCCTCGGCGACGTTGGGGTCGGTGAACCCGAGCCAGAACCCGATCTGGGCCTGGCCGGCGCGCAGCGCATCGCGGAAGGTGTTGCGGGGGATCTGCATGGCTCGTTCCTCCCGATCAGGCAAAGCGGAACGCAATCGCGCCCAGCGGGCCGTAGTCGACGTGGAAGGTGTCGCCGCGCAGCGCCGGCGTGGGCCGGGTGAAGGAGCCGGCCAGCACCACGTCGCCGGCGTTGAGCTGCTCGCCGTAGGGCGCGATCTTGTTGCCCAGCCAGGCCACGCCGGTGGCGGGGTGGTTGAGCACCGCGGCGGCCAGGCCGGTTTCCTCGATGACGCCGTTCTTGAACAGCATCGCGCCCACCCAGCGCAGGTCCACCGCGTCGGGCTTGACCGGCCGGCCGCCCAGCACGATGCCGGCGTTGGCCGCAAAATCGCTGATGGTGTCGAAGACCTTGCGCATCACCTTGGTGTCGCGGTCGAACTGCTCGATGCGCGAGTCGATGATCTCCACCGCCGGCGTCACGTACTCGGTGGCGGCCAGCACGTCGAACATCGTCAGGCCCGGGCCCTTGAGAGGCTTGCCGAGGATGAAGGCCAGCTCCACCTCCACGCGCGGGGCGATGAAGCGGTCGAACGGCAGGTCCGACCCCGTCTCGAAGAACATGTCGTCCATCAGCGGGGCGTAGTCCGGCTCGGTGATCTGGCTGGACAGCTGCATCGCCCGCGAGGTCAGGCCGATCTTGCGGCCCTTGATGACGCGGCCATCGGCCTGCTCCAGCTTCACCCACTCGCGCTGGATGGCGTAGCCGTCCTCGATGGTCATGCCGGGGTGCTGCTTCGAGAAGTGGCGCAGCGGGGTGCGGGTCTTGCGCGCCTCGTAGAGCTGGCGGGCGAGCTGTTGGATCAGGGCGGCATCGAGCATGGGGTCAGGTCTTGTCTTTGGCCTCGACCGAAACCGAGGCGAGGGTTCAGGTTTTCCGGAACAGCGGGTGCAGCGAGCTGTTCTTGGCGTCGAAGACTTCGGGGCCCTCGTCGACCTGCAGCGTCACGCCGATGGGGCGGAAGCTGAACTGGTCGGCGAAGAAGGACTGGCAGGCCTGCTCCAGCGCGCGGCCGACGGCCTGCTGCACGCTGTTGGAGCGCCCGCGCGCCATGCGCAGGTTCAGGTAGACAAAGGCGTACTCGGCCGGCACCCCGGCGGCACGGCCGGCCGCACCGCCGTCGGCCAACGCGTAGCGCGGCGCCGGGTAGGCCAGCACGCGCACCCCGCCGACCGGGAAGACCGGCGCGCCGAACTCGTCACGCTGAGCCAGCATCACGTCGGCCAGCCGGCGGCAGAGCTGGTTCACGTCGACGCCGCCCTGCTCGGCCGGAGCGTCCAGGTTGGCGGTGTAGAGGATGACGAGGTGAGGCATGGAGCGGCTTCCGGTGTGACTGCGACGAAACCGATCAGCTTAGCGCCATCGCTTCAGGTCGATCCCGGAATGTGCAGCGCGTCACGGCCGACGGGTCACGGCGTCGGATTCACAGCCGCGGGAAGGCGCGGTACTGCTCGGCCGCCGAGGCCTGCGCCGGCGGGATGGCCGAGCCGCTCACCGGCGTCACCGGGAAGACGGCGTTGAGCTGGCCGGTGCCCGAGGCGCCGAAGTAGGGCGTGATGACCTCCGCCTTCCCTTCGTACTCGGACCAGCCGAGGGCGCCGAGCATCATCGCGGTGTCGTGCATCATCCCTTCGCCATGGCCCTTGACGGCGTACTCGGGCAGCATCTCGCAGAAGTCCTTCCACTGGCCGGCCTTCCACATCTCGAGCACGCGGCGGTCGAGCTGCTCCAGGAAGGGGCTCCAGATCTTGAAGGCGTACTCCGGCGCCAGGCCGTTCTGGGCGAAGCGGTGGCTCAGGCTGCCGCTGGCCAGGAAGGCCACCGTGCCGTCGTAGTGCTCTTCGACCGCCTTGCGCATCGCCCAGCCCAGCCGCGCGCTGTCGTTGAGGTAGTGCACCGTGCACAGCGCGGACACCGACACCGCCTTGAAGTGCTGGTCGGCGTTCATGTAGCGCATCGGCACCAGCGTGCCGTACTCCGGGTCCAGCGTGGTGGCGTCGTGCGCCAGGGTCTCGACGCCGTACTCGCTGCAGACCTGGCCCAGCAGCTTGCCCAGCTTCGGGTTGCCCGGGCACTCGAAGGGCATGTTCGAGATGAAGTGCGGCAGCTCGTTGCTGGTGTACAGCCCCTTGAAGTGCGGCGCGCAGTTGATGTGGTAATTCGCGTTGACCAGCCAGTGGGTGTCGAACACGACGATCGTGTCCACCTCCAGCTCCCGGCAGCGCCGGCCGATCTCGATGTGGCCGTCGATGGCATCCTGGCGCGTACCCTGGCGCTCGCCGGGCAGCTCGCTCAGGTACATGGACGGGACGTGGGTGATCTTGCCGACGAGGGCGAGTTTTCCCATGGCGTGTCTCCTCAGTGGCGTTGGTTGGGTGCTGCGCGCGCGGCAGCAATGGGTACCCGCTTCCGCTCATGTCCCCCGGCCAGGCCTGCGGCCTGACCTCCTCCTTCACTTCGCTGCAGCGGGTACCCATCACTGCCGCGAACCGTGGGGACGGGACGGTTCTGTTCACACGCCCCAGTGCGGAATGTGGTGGCTGCCCATCGACACGGCCACGTTCTTGGGCTCCAGGAAGACCTCGTAGCTCCAGGTGCCGCCCTCGCGGCCGGTGCCAGATGCCTTGGTGCCGCCGAAGGGCTGGCGCAGGTCGCGCACGTTCTGGCTGTTGACGA
>DAOLLE010000057.1:1844-10902 GCA_035331205.1 Burkholderiaceae bacterium | reverse complement strand
CATCGCCCGCCTGCTCGGCCCCGTCATCCCTGCCAACTACCGCCCCATCGAAGCCCGCCGCGTCGCCGCCGCCCTGCGCCAGTCGGTGCCTACGGTGCGGGGCGTGCGGGTGATGTTGTCGGGGGAGATGCAGGCGATTCAATGGGGTAGTGCGAAATTGATGTAGGTTGTGCAGGTGGCACCGCTGGCAATGCTGCTCAAATTGACTTACTGAATTATTTGATCATGCATTGCAATATTTTCTTGGACGATGTCATTCTGGGAAAACGGCTACATTTCCATTAAATTCTGTAACAAATAAGGAAATTTCAAGGGTGATAGCAATACACGCCATTTCGAGGGCTGTCCATAACGGGTTTTCTCTGTCAAATGATATTGACATTGAAGGGGATATTTCCATCTTCGTTGGAAGAAATGGATCAGGGAAGTCGAGGTTCTTTCAATCCATAAAAAGTGGCGCCACTCAAGTATTTCTGAATGGAGTTGACCTGATCACTACTGCGGAAATAACTCTGATGCCACTGGATCAGATAGTCCCAAATTTCGGAATGCATCATGATTTCGACAATTTAATGTTGAATATTTCAAACACAATACGTGTGTACAAGGAGGCTCGGCAATTAGTGGGTCTTCCTTACGATCATGGGAATGAAAATCACTTCATGGGTCGGCCTGGCTCGGGGCCAACGTATTCGCAAATTTATAGATTATCCAACTTTATTGCCAACAAAACCGGAAAACTCCCAGGTGAGCTGACGGAGGAAGACATAAAGTTATATTATACCGAGGTTTCCAATGGGCCTCTCGGGACACAAAATGTGGCTGGAATATTTAATAGATATGCAAAGCGGCAAAATGATAATCGATATAACAAGTGGAGAAGAGAAGAGAACGAAGAGGACGTGCCTTATCTTGATGAGAATAGTTTTCGTGAAAAGTTCGGTGAGCCACCCTGGAATGTCATAAACCATATACTGGCTGTAATATTTGACGGGAAATTCTATTTCCCGCCTCCCGGTAACTTGAAGTCTGTTACGTATGATCATCAAACCCCGCTAATGGAGAAAGGTGATCGAAGAGTAAATCCGAGCGACCTGTCGAGCGGGGAAAAGACATTACTGTGGCTGGCACTGTCACTCTTCAATGCGCAATACAGCGAGAGGGACTTGCTTGTCGCACCGAAGCTATTATTGCTCGATGAGATAGATGCATTTCTTCATCCAAAGATGGTGGAGAAAATGTACGAAGTTTTCAAAGAATTCCATAAGTCATTTGGCACCATTTTTTGGGTAATTACTCACTCGCCAACAACAGCAGCACTTGCTCCAGTTGATATTCTATACTTGGTGGAGCCTACAGGAATTTCCCGGACAGATAAAGATGGTGCAATTGCCGAACTGTTGGACGGGGTGTCACAGATAGCAATACGACCCGAAAATAGGAGGTCTGTCTATGTTGAAAGCCACTATGACGCAAAAATTCTTCAGCCTCTGTATGATTTCTTGAGGAAGAGATCTAATGTCTTGGATCCAAAGATTTCAGTGAACTTTATCCCGTCGGGATCGAAAGTTTCTGAGCCTCATATTGCTTCAATGGCAAAGAAATATTTTGGGAATATTGATGAGACTTTATTGAATAATTTTGTGTCGGCAGTTAACGGTTCTGGCAGCTGCAGCCAAGTTTATTCGTCCGTGGAGTTTTTGAATCAAGGTGACAGCGATCTGGGTGTAAAAGGGCTTGTTGACTGGGATGCTAGTAATAAATCAACGGAATTTGTTTCTGTACTGGGTGAGGGATACGCGTATTCCATCGAGAATGTGATTTTGGATCCGGCTTGTGTCTTATTGCAGTTGCACTTGATAGATGCTAAAAAATATAGCTTGATTGCGCGTGCAGGAGTAGACGTGACGTGGGCTGAATGGCTTGCAAAACCTGAACTTCTTCAGGCCGCTATCGATCATTTCTTGAGTGAAATTCTTGATTCAGTTAATGATCGGAATGCAGAGATATTATATGTCTCTGGAATAAGCTTAAAATCTGATGTGCGTTATCTTCAAATGAGGGGGCATGATTTGGAGGATAGACTGTGGAATCGATTTCCCGAGCTAAATCGAATTGCTCGAAGGAGTCATGATGGTGATTTAAAGCTAAGAATTGCCCAGAATATAATGATTGGTGCGTCTTCTGGACGACTTATTCCGAAGGTGGTTGAGGAAGCGTTTATAAGACTCCAAAGCTAGTTCAGGATAATAAGATAACTGTGACTTGAAATTCCTATATTTGTTGGGCTTGGGTTATCCCGGCCCCCGGTGCTTCGCCGCCCGCCCCGACAGCGCATTCGGAAAATACAGCGCCGTCAGGCTCTTGCTGTGTACGGGGGAATGGCCGCGGGCTTCGGCGCCTTGGGCGGCTTCGGCATAGCGGCGCCAGTCGCGCACCCAGTGGATGGCGTCGCAGACTTCGAGCAGGCCCATGGTTTCGCGGTCGCCGACCAGCACGCCCTGCACGCGCAGGCCCAGGCGCTCGCGGGCGGCGTCCAGGCGCTGCAGGGTGTGGGGCACGCAGCCGAATTCGCCGTCGCTGACGATGAGCAGGTCGGCGCTGCGCCAGCGGGCCTCGTGCACGCGCTCGATGGCGGTTTCGATGGGCGTCTGGATGTCGGTGCCGCCATCGAAGGCCTGGCCCATCAGCTCCAGCAGGGCCTGCAGGCCGGCGCGGTCGGTGCCCAGGTCGCGCTCGATCAGCTCGCCCGGGCCGCCGAAGGCCAGCAGCTTGCAGCCGCGTTTCTCTTCGTGCGCGACGCGCAGCGCGGCGATCACCACCGCCTTGGCGATGTTCTCGGGCGCACCGCGCATCGAGCCGGAGGTGTCCAGACAGAGCAGGATGGGGCCGCGCTCCAGTGCCTGTGGGGTGTCGGGCGTGGTGGTCTGGGCGCTGCGGGCCTGCGGGTCGACGCGCCAGTCGGTGAGCACGGCCTCGCTGTCCCAGCTGAGCAGGCGGGCCTCGGCGTGGCGGGCACGCCAGAGTTTCTTGAGCACCGGGTGCCGCAGCATCACCGCCTCGGCGGCGAGCATGCGCTCGGGCCGGCCGGAGAAGTGGATGCCGGTGATCTCGCCGGGCAGGTCGGGCAGCCGCGTGGTGACGGCCTTGAGCGGCTGGGGTGGCTGGGTGGAGGCCTCGGGGCGCGGCGGTGGTGGGGCGTCGGGCGGCGCAACGCTGCGCTGGCTGCGGCCGAGCCGGCGGATCAGCGCGGCCAGCTCGGGCAGCTGCTGCAGCCATTCGGCGGCACGGCGGGCGGCCTGCCAGGGGCGGGTCTGGAGTTGGCCGCGCAGCTCGTCCCAGCGGAGGTGGCTCAGGTCGCCCAGGCCCTGCAGCAGCGCCAGCTCCTCGTCCAGCCCCTGCGTCTCGACCTGCCAAGTCTCGCGGAACTCGGTGGTGACCTGGGCGATCGCAGCTGGCCGGCTCAGGCGCGGCTGCAGGTCGACGATGCGGTCGAGGTGCCAGAGCAGCGTGCGCAGCACCTGCTCGGCCAGCGCGGGCACGCCGCGGCACAGACTGGGCAGGCCGAGCTCGCCGACCACCTCGCGCAGGCCGGCCGGGGCGCAGACCGCCTCGGCGTCACCGAAGTCGGCATCGGTGGGTGGCAGCTGGCCGGCCTGCAGCAGTTCCAGCCAGCGCCGGGTGTCGGCCAGCCGGGCCTCGGGTGTGCCGGCGCTGCAGGTCAGCCCGGGCAGCCAGACGGCGCGGGGCAGGGGCTCGAGCTGGTCGTAGGGCCGGTCGAGCGGGTGGGCGGCGGAGGGCCCGGCGTCGACGGCCCCGCCTGCTTCGCTCACGCGGCTTCCCGCTGGCTCTCGGCGGGCTCGACGCGCACCGGCTCGGGCGCCGGGGTGGCCAGGTCCTCGTCGACCGGCAGCTCGGCAAAGCCGGCGCGGCTGGCCTGCAGCCGCAGCAGTAGCCCTTCCAGCACCCGCGCGGTGTGGGCCGGCCCGGCGACGACCTGCGCGGCCAGCGTCGGCGGCCACCAGAGGCGGTCGCTCAGGCGCGCCTGCAGGTCCAGCGCCTGCTGGTGTGCCGCGTCGTGCTGCGGCTGCACGTGGGCGATCAGCGCGTCGAGCTGGGCGCAGCGCGCGGCGATGTGCGCCGGGCTGTAGTGGCGGCGCAGCTGCTGCTCCAGCTGGGTGGCGACGATGCGCAGCATCCCGCCGTCGCTGCCGGAGTCGTCGCTGCCCAGACCGATGCTGCGCGCCAGCGCGAGCTTGCCGGCGGCGTTGTCGGCGTCGGCGTCGTTGCGCGTGCTCTGCTCCAGCTCCAGTTGCTTCTCGAAGGCCTCGACGGCCCGGGTGAGCCAGGGTGCGTCTTGCGGCGCGGCGCGCAGGCAGTCGCTGCGGAACCACTCGGCCAGGGCGGGCAGGTCCTCGGGCTGGTCGGCGGCGACGTAGGGCGCCAGCCAGAGGTCCAGCGCGTCGATCTCGCGGCGACCCTCGCTGGCGGCAGCGGTGCGCATCAGGCCGATCCACTGGCGCCAGCGGCGGTCGCTGAGCGCGCGCTGGCGATCGGCCAGCCACTGGCGCAGCGCCTGGCAGGCGGCGATCGCGTCGTCGGACAGCTGCACCTGCGCCGCGGCGGCGGCCACCTCGGCCCGCTCTGTCGTGCTCAGCGGCTCGGCCGGCCGCAGCGCGGCGCGGTCGTCCAGCCGCAGCAGGGCCTCGAAGCCGCCGTCGCTGACCGGCTGCACCGGCACGCGCAGCAGGAAGCGGTCGAAGAAGGCCAGCAGGGCCTCGTCGCTCGGGCCCTCGTTGCTCGCACCGACCACGCTGATCAGCGGGGTGCGCTGGCGGCCGCTGCCGTTGTCGAACTCGCGCTCGTTGAGCAGCGTCAGCAGCGCGTTCAGGATCGCCGAGTTGGCCTTGAAGACCTCGTCGAGAAAGGCCACGCCGGCGGTGGGCAGGAAGCCCGCGACGATGCGCTCGTAGCGGTCCTCCTCCAACGCGCGCAGCGACAGCGGGCCGAACAGCTCCTCGGGCGTCGAGAAGCGCGTCAGCAGGCGCTCGAAGTAGGGCGCGCCGTCGAAGGCGCGGTGCAGGCGGCGCGCCAACTCGCTCTTGGCGGTGCCCGGCGGGCCGATCAGCAGTACGTGCTCGCCGGCCAGCGCGGCCAGCAGCGCCAGGCGCACGGCGGCCTCGCGTTCGAGCAGGCCGGCTTCGAGCGTGGTGATCAGCGCGCGCAGGCGCTCGGCGAGGCCTTCCGGGGGTTGGCCCGCGTGTTGCTCGGTAGGATGGCCGGGCCGGGCGGTGGCATTCTGTGACATCCCGGCATTGTCCGAGGCGCCGGCCGGGCGAACAAGCACGGCATTCCCCGGGCGCGTTGCCGCAGGTCTTGAGCGGCGACAATCGGGTTTTCCAGGAGATGTACAGCGCATGAGGACCCGCGGCGTCCACCTTCAGTACCGCTTCGACAGCGAGGGCCAGCGCGGCGCCGAGGTCGACCACCCGCTGTTCGACCTGCTGTCGGCGGTGCGCGAGTACGGCTCGATCCAGCACGCGGCCAAGTCGATCGGCGCGTCCTACCGCCACGTCTGGGGCCAGCTCAAGCACTGGGAGGAGGTGCTCGGCGAGCCGCTGATCACCTGGACGCAGGGCCAGCCCTCGCGGCTGACGCCCTTTGCCGACCGGCTGCTCTGGGCCGAGCGGCGCGCGCGCACGCGCATGACGCCGCACATCGAGGCGCTGCGCGCCGAGCTGGAGCGGGTGCTGGCCGAGGCGCTGGACGGCAGCCAGCACGTGCTGACGATCTTCGCCAGCCACGACCTGGCGCTGCCGCTGCTGCGCGAGCTGGCCAGCCAGCAGCAGCGCCTGCACATCGAGCTGCGCTTTGCCGGCAGCGTCGACGCGCTGCGTGCGCTGGCGCAGGGCCGCTGCCTGGTGGCGGGTTTCCACGTGCCGCCGCTGGAGGACAGCGCGCAGGTGTACGGCCCGACGCTCAAGCCGCTGCTCAAGCCCGGGCGGCACAAGCTGATCGGCTGCGTGCGCCGCACCCAGGGCCTGCTGGTGGCCAAGGGCAACCCGCTGCGCATCGGGTCGCTGGCCGACGTGGCGCGGCTGGGGCGCGGCACCCGGGACGGTGCGCCTGCCGGCTCGAGGCCCCTGCGGTTCATCAACCGTCAGGCTGGGTCGGGCACGCGGCTACTGCTCGACCACCTGCTCGGTGAGGCGGGCCTGAGCGCCGACGACCTGCCGGGCTACCACGACGCGATCGAGGACAGCCACCTGGCGCTGGCCGCCAGCATCGCCAGCGGCGTCGGCGACGTCGGCCTGGGCATCGAGGCCGCGGCGGCGCCCTTCGGGCTGGATTTCGTGCCGCTGATGGCCGAGGACTACCACCTCGTCTGCCTGAAGGACGCGCTCGATCACCCGGCGGTGGTCAAGCTGCGCGAGGTGCTGGCCTCGCCCGAGTGGCTGCAACAGCTCGCCAGCCTGCCGGGCTACGAGGGCTCGCACAGCGGCGAGGTGCTGTCGCTCACCCGCTCGCTGCCCTGGTGGGTGTTCCGCTCGCCGCGGCACGGACCGCATGGGGTCGGTGCCGAGGGCGACACGGCGGCCGACGCGATGATCCAGGCCAGCGCCGACGACGTCGAGCAGGACTGACCCGGCCGCCGCCGCTCAGCGCCCCGCAGCCCGCCCCGCCGACAGCACCGCGCGCTCGTAGACCGGGTAGAGGTGGGCGATGTTGCGCACCCATTCGGTGTCGAAGGCGGCCCAGCCGCGGTACTCGGCCGGCACCGGCGCGCGCAGCACCTCGTTCATGTCCCAGCCCTCGCGGGCCCAGGCGGTGAAGGAGGCGTCCAGCCAGCGCAGGTAGCGGCCGGTCTGGGCCAGCGCCTGGCGGTCGCTGCGCACCGGGCCGTGGCTGGGCACCACCGTGCGCACGCCGGCCGCCTGCAGCAGCGCGTCCAGGCGATCCAGGCTGGCCAGCCAGGGTCCGACGCGGGCGTGCGGCGTGGTCGGGATGCGGTCGGCAAAGGCCAGCCCGCCGACGAAGGCCACGCCGCTGCGCCGGTCGATCAGCACCAGGTCGGAGTCGGTGTGGCCGCTGAGCTCGTGCAGCTCGAACTCGCGGCCGCCCACCGTCCAGCGCCGTCCGGTGGCGGGTACGTCCAGGTCCTGCTCGGGCAGCAGTGCCTCGGTGGCCTTCATCCAGTCGCCGCAGAGGCGGTAGAGGTTGGTCTCGTAGGCCGAAGCCTCGCGCGCCATGCCCGCGCGGGTGGTCGGCGTGGCCAGGCGCGGCACGTCGGCAAAGCCCTGGTTGCCCAGGAAGTAGTCCGGGTGCAGGTTCAGGTGGATCACTTGTACGACGGGCTCGCTCGTCGTGCGGGCAATCAGCGCGCGCAGCTGCTCGCCGTATTTCGTGGAGGTGCCGGTGTTGACCACCACCACGCCGGCGCCGGTGGCGAAGAAGCCGGTGTTGATGATGTTGCAGCCGTTGGGCACGCTGAAGTCGGCGTTGGCGCCCTCGACCACCCAGGCGCCGGGGCCGAGTTCGCGCGCGCGCAGGCCGTAGTCGAGGCGGGCGAGGTCGACCTTCGGCGCGGTGGCCGCGGGTGCCGCGGCGGTCTGTGCAGCGGCGAGGTTGCTGAGGCCGAGGGCCGCGGTGATCAGGGCACTCAGAAAGGGCAGGGCGGTCGTTGCGCGCACGGGGTGCTCCTCAATCCAGCCGCGCGTCGATGCGGTTGCCGTTGTTGTCGGTGCCGACGATGCGCAGCGTGCCCTCGGGCCGCTGTGGGAAGTCGAAGGAGAACACCGGGTTCTCGCTGACCGGCTCGTAGGTGGACAGGCGCAGCAGCTCGCGGTCGGCGCCGTCGCGCACGCTCAGGCGGTTGACGTAGAAGGCCGGGATGCCGCCGACCAGGCCGGTGTCCATCGGGTGCATCACGCGCAGGCGCAGCCGTGCGGCGCCGGGCACCGGGGTGGCGGCCGGGGCAGGGGTGGAGGAGGTGCCCGCCGCCGACTCGAAGACCTTGCCGCTGACCAGCCCGAGGGTCTGCGTCCAGCTGCCGTCCTTGCGCGTGGCGCCGCTGACGGTGCAGCCGCCGCCGGCCGAATCCACCCAGGCGCCGCCGACGTGCCAGAGCCCGTCGCGGGTGCGCACCGCCGCGCGCACCGGGCTGGCCTGCTCGAGCTTGAAGCGGAAGGACACCACCGGCAGCGCGCTCATCGGCTGGTACTCCAGCACGCGGCGGATCGGGTTGCGGTCGACCAGGATGACGATGCGCTCGATGTCCGTCAGGTCGCGCACCGCGACGCTGATCGGCACGTTCATCGGGTCCTCGGCAAAGGCCGGTCCGCGCACCGTGACGCGCTCGTCGAAGACCGCGCGCTCGCCGCCCAGGTACTCGCGGCGCATGTCGCCCCAGGGCAGCGATTGGAAGGGGTCGCCTTCGTAGGGGTCGGCGGCTGCGGCCTTCGCGGCGGGCCCTGCGGCCTGCACGAGCATCGGCGCCGCCGCTGCGACCAGCGCGAACCCGGCCAGCGCGCGCCGCCGCGAGGGGGAAGTCGGGATCATGGGGCTCGTCTCCTCGTCAGGTCCATGCGGTGGCTGTCGGCTGGGGGGCGGTGGCTGCCGATCAGAACGTGTGCTGGTAGCGAACCGAGGCCAGTCCGTTGCGCCCCGGTGCGGGTTCGTAGAAGCGGCCGTTGGCGTCGGCGACGATCACGCTGCCGCTGTACTGGCGGTTGGTCAGGTTGTCGATGCGTCCCAGCAGCTCCAGGCTGTCGCGCGCGCTCAGCGCCACGCGGTGCAGGTAGCGCAGACCCAGCGTGCTCCAGCCCGCGGCGAAGCCGGTGCCCCCGACGGTGACGGTGTCGCGGTTGGCGTCGTTCACCGCGGTGCGGCCCTGGGCGCGCCACTCCAGTCCCCACTCGCCGTTCGACCAGGGTTGCCAGGCCAGCGCGGCAAAGCCGCTGGCCGGCTGGGTGCCGGCGATGCGGTTGCCCGCGATGCTGCCGGTCTGGTAGGTGGCGTGCAGCACGGTCACCGCGAGCTGGGCGCGCAGCGTGGGCGT
>DAOLLE010000057.1:0-1744 GCA_035331205.1 Burkholderiaceae bacterium | reverse complement strand
CGTCAGGTCGGCCGCCGGGCGCCACTTCAGGCCCAGCACCGGGCTGACGAAGCCGAAGTCCATCGAGCCGCTGTCGTCCGGGTTGCCGCTGCGGATGTAGTGGTCCTCGTTGCTCAGCGTGACGGTGCCGGCGCGCAGCCCTGCGGTGACCTGCCAGGCCTGGCCCAGCGGCTGCTGCCACTGCGCATAGCCCTCGCGGGTGGTGGCGACGTTGATCTCGTCGCGCCGCAGGTTGCCGACCACGCCGCGCGCGGTCGGCGCGGCCGCGCTGCCGGTGAAGTTCTCGTAGCCGCGGCGCTCGTCGCGCTGGCGTTCGTAGTTCAGGCCGGTGACCAGGTCGCCGTCGCCCAGCACCCAGTTGGCACGCAGGTCCAGGCCGGCGTAGCCGCGGTCGAAGTCGACCACGCCCCCGGCGCTGGCCGGGGCGGTCGCGATGCTCTGGTTCGTCGAGGGCGTCGACTGCATCTGGAACACCGAGCGGGCGCCGACGTAGGCGGTCACACGGGTGGAGGCCAGGGCCGAACCCTCGCCGACGCGGTGCGTCCAGCTCGAGCCCAGCTGGGTCTGGTCGATCGTCTTGCGGGTGTTGTAGGTCAGCGCGTTGGCGGTGACGGACTTCGGGTTGGCGCCGTAGGCCAGGCCCAGTGGGTCGTTCGCGCGCTGGTGCTGGCCGTTGAGGACCAGGTTGAGCTTGTCGCCGGCGCCGGACCATTCGAGGCGGAAATTGCCCAGCTGCCGGTCGGCGTCGCTGTGCGGGCGAAAACCGTCGATCTCGAAGTTCGACAGGTTGGCCGCGATCGCCAGGCCCGCGTTGATCGGCGCCTGCACCGATACGCGCTCCTGGTGCATGCCGAAGGTGCCCACATCCACCCCGACGCTGGCCAGCGCCTCCTTGATCGGCGCGCTGTACAGCGCGATCACGCCGCCGGAGCTGTTGCCGTACAGGGCCGAGAAGGGGCCGCGCAGCACCTCGATGCGCTCGGCGCTGGCGAGGTCGAAGTGGCCGACCTGGCCCTGGCCGTCGGGCATCGTGGCAGGGATGCCGTCGGCGTACAGGCGCAGGCCGCGCACGCCGAAGCCGGCGCGCGCGCCGAAGCCGCGCGAGCTGATCTGCAGGTCCTGGGCATAGTTGCTGCGGTTGGCCACGACGACGCCGGGCACCTGGGCCATCGCCTCG
This sequence comes from Burkholderiaceae bacterium, assembly GCA_035331205.1. Classification (GTDB taxonomy): domain Bacteria; phylum Pseudomonadota; class Gammaproteobacteria; order Burkholderiales; family Burkholderiaceae_C; genus Sphaerotilus. The sequence goes on along the minus strand of DAOLLE010000057.1, from coordinate 567 downwards.
GAGAGGTTGACCATCGGGCCGGCGGCGCGCAGCGACTCCGAGCCGACCACGCCGACCGCGAAGGGCGCATCGACCACGCGCTGGGCGCGCGGCGAGGCGGTGATCACCACCGGCTCCAGGCTCTCGCCCTGGGTGGACTGAGCCAGGGCAGCCTGTGGCAATGTGGCCAGGCCACCCAGGCCCAGCAGGCCGATGCAGCCGGCGCGGCTCAGCGCAAGGATCAGAGCCCGGGCAGGTTCAGGGCGGGCGGCGGCGGTGGAACGGGAAAGCGAACGAGCAAGGGACATGGTGGGGGACATTGACGAATTGCGGCGCATCTTCCCCGTCCCGCCACCCGTCCCGCCAGCTGGGATCTACCCTCCCGGGCATCTCGGCCATGGGTCGCCGGGCTGCGGGCCCACCCGAATTGGCCGGCGGCGCTGCGCAAAAGCGCAACACCCGGGGGGGGCGGCTGTCGCCTAGGCGACGCAGCCGGCCGGCGTCGCTGGTGCAGCGCCGGCCACGCGCACCGCCTCGGGCACCTGCCAGCCGTAGCGGACCGCGGTCAGCTCGGCCAGGATGGACACC
>DAOLLE010000056.1:0-10920 GCA_035331205.1 Burkholderiaceae bacterium | reverse complement strand
GGAAGACGACGGTGAATGCGCCGAGGTGTCGGGTTGAGATGGTGTTTAACAAGGGGCGGAGCGTGCGCGTGTGGGTCCGGCTGGATGACGACAGTCACCGCGAACACACAGAGCGCGTGTTCCGCCGCGACTGGGAGCCGGCGTGATGCTTGATCGCCTCCCCGAGGCTGGCATACGCGCGCCGTGGATGTGCGAGCACATGTGGCGCTGCTGGCACGCAGGCCCCTTGCTACGAAACAACCCCAGCGCCCGCGGCGTCAGCATGCGCGCCGAACTCGGACCCGGCCGCGTCGCCGGCTCCTACGCCTGTCTCTCCCTCGCCGAGGTCACGCTCGCCGACGGAAGCACGCGGACGTACCAGGTGATGCGCTCCGCCCGCTTCGACGCCAAGCAACTCGGCGAAGCTCTCATCGCACTGGGCTGGCAGGTCGTGGCCACCGTGCCCTACGACAGCCGCAGCGCCAGCATGATCCTGCGGCGGGCGTAGCACTCAAGACGCGATGCGCCTGCGCAGCGAGCAGCCACCACGCTAGCGGAGGGTTCGGGACCGCGCAGCCTGTCCCGAAAGAGGCGACCGCGGTAGCGCGTGCCGCTTAGGCTAGCGTGGAGCTCGCAGGTTCGCCAGCGGCCTACCCTTTCAGGTGTCATGGGAAACACCGGGAAGCGCAGTGGGAAGCCGTCGCCAATTTCAGTGGAACACTGGCCCGAGCTTCAGCGGCAAATGCGCGCCGGTAAGACCCTGGCTGAAATGGTTGCCTGGCTTGCAGAACAGGGGGTCAGGGCGAGCACCAGCTCGGTGCACCGCTGCCTGGAGCGCATCCGAGCCGCCATGCCAGGACCGGCCGCTCCGCCACCGCCAGTGCCCGAGCTTGCCCCGGCAGACAGCGAGGACGAGCTGCACCAGCTCAGGACCTTCGCCCGCGGCGAGATGGCAGGGGGAGACTGGAAACAGCGACACAGCGCAGCGCGGCTAATCATCGCGATCAGGGCGGAGAAGCGGGCGAGTCGCCAGCCGGGGCAGCGGCCAGGGCCAGAGGTGCCGGCGCTGCCCGTGCAGCCGGTGGATCCAGTGACGTTCAACTGATGGCGCTATCAGTAAAGTTCTCGCAGAAGCAGCGCGCGGCCGCCGAATCAGCAGCGGACATAACGTTTTTTGGCGGCGGGAACGGCCCTGGCAAGACGTTCACCGGGATGATGATCCCGCTATTCCCTGAGTACCGGAACACGCCGAACTGTGAATCGGTGTTGTTTGCCGAGAACTGCTCGAAACTGGAGCAGGCGGGTGGGCTGGTTGCCAAGTGCGTGAAGTTCTACAGCCAGGCGCACCCCGCCGGCAAGGAGGGCTACCGCCAGAGCTCACCGCGGCGCTGGACGTTTCCTTGCCCAGGCGGAGGACACAGCACAATTGACCTCAGCTTCATCGGGGAGCCAGGCAAGTGGGACGGCATGGAGGCCGCCTACATCTTCATCGACCAGATCGAGCAGGCAACAGAAGAACAGGCATTCTCTGTGTTCGGCCGCAACCGGAGCACGAGCGGCGCCCGCTGCCGGATCTTCGCCACGGCCAACCCGCACCCGCTCGGGCGCGAGCACTGGCTGACGCGGCTGCTGCACCGCGGCGGCTGGGTCGGAGAGGACGGCTTTCCAGTGCAGGCGATGTCTGGCGTGCTGCGCTACTACACGCGCCACCCGGACACCGACGAGTTTATTTTTGCCGACACCGCTGCGGAGCTCGAAGCTACAGGGCTGCTGCCGGTGGACGCGGACGGGGTCACGCCGATCGCGCCGAGCTCGATCACGTTCTTCCCTGCGCTGATAGACGACCACCCCGACCCCGTGTTCCGCCGCGAGTACAAGCGCAAGCTGGCCTCGCTGACGATGTTTGAGCGCCGCCGCCGGCTTGAGGGGAACTGGTTTGTCACCGAAGAGGCTGGGAAGTACTTCAACGCGGCGATGTTCCCCAAGGTCGACTACGCGCCGAGCCGCTTCGCCCAGCGCGTGCGCAGCTGGGACCACGCATGGAGCATGGCGGACAAAGCCGACTGGACGCCGGGCGTACTTGAGTCGCTGGAGCCGGACGGAGGGCTCTACATCCAGGACGAGGTCAGGTTCCGCGGCACGATCTCGCACGTCGAGCGCGCCGTTGAACTCATCGCGGAGCTAGACGGACCGGGCGTCACGATCCGGCTACCCAAGGACGCCGGGCTGGCCGGCTTTGAGCAGAGCGCGCTGGCGATGCGCCTGGGTGCGCGCGGCTATCATGTCGTGCTGACCCAAGACCGCGGAGACAAGCTGACCCGCAGCAAGGCATACCAGGGCTGTGCAGAGCGCGGCCAGGTGCGGCTGGCGAACTCGCACAACTCAGCGCAGGTGGCGCAGAAGCTGCTGGATGACTTCGAGCTGGTGGACAAGCACGGGCAGCCGGTGCGCATCCAGGGCCTTGACCGCTCCAACGTATCGACCCTCAACGGGTGGCACGAGAGCTTTATCGCAGATCACGTCCGCTTCGGCCGCGACACCGTGGCCAAGCGCATGGTCAAGAAAGACAGCGTGGATGCAGCGGTGGGCGGATACTCTGTGCTCGTAGAGGGGCGCTGCGTGCCGCTACCCGACGACCTCGACCGGAACGGCCGGGCTCACCTCGAAGGGATCATGCGCGTGGTCGATGACGCGCTCGGGGGCGGCGGGGGACTGGGGGTATGAACAGAGGGCGTTCCCGTCGGCAAGCCTATTTCACGTGCCGACCTTTTTTGAGCGACTTAAGGCAGTTTTCGGGCGGGCCGAGCTTGTGCAGTCTCCCGCTCCCTTCGACCTGTTGGACGACCAGCAGCAGATTCAGCAGCGCCTGCCCCTGTTCGATTGGGGGCCGTTCGAGCTGCGGCAGATGCTGCAGCAGTACATGGATGCCGACTTCAACCTGGCCGAGGAGTTCTATGAAAACTGCCGCCGGGACGGTCGGATCTTCGATGGCCTGCGCCGCCGCGGCAACGCCGTTACGCGCTACCCGCAGGTCTGGGACCACGCCGACAACGCGCCACCTGAGGTCAGGGTGGCCGCGCTCAAGCTGCAAAGGATCTGGGGCGAGAGTTGCCTGACCAAGACTGACCTGGCCGAGGCCAACCGGCGATACGCCTTCTTTGGGCTCTGCTTCCTGTATCGCTCTTACCGCCCCGTCGGCGGCGTCATTGCTCCGAAGTTCACCCCCTGGACCATGCGAGGCATCACCTATAATGCCTCCAAGCGCGTCTTCTACATCCCGCAGCGCGATGCACCGCCCAAGGAGGTGCCGCTCGAAGGGAACGACGAGTTCATTGTTATCAGCGGCGGCGGAGAGCGCCCTTGGGTTGACGGCGCGTGCGTGCCGCTGACCAAGATGTTCCTGCTGGTCAACCAGGGCTGGGACAAGTGGAGCCAGCACGCCGACATTCAGGCGCTGGCGCTTCGCGTGCTCAAGACCCCGTTCATGTCGCGCGAGCAGTTGGAGAGCGGTGAGGCTTACAAGATCGTGCGCGCGCTCAAGAGCGGCGACACCTGGCTGAACCCGCAGGGCCAGGGCAACACGCCAGGGTACGAGCTCGGGCTTGTCGAGAGCAAACACGCCGACGCCTACAAGACCTTCGAGCGCATGCTCGCCAACATCTGGACGGTCATCGCCGTGATCCTGCTCGGGCACAACCTGTCGCAGGAGGTCAAGGGCGGCTCGCTGGCGGCCACGGAAGCGGCGCTGGAGGTCACACGGGAAGTCAGCGAGTCCGACGCGGCGATCATCACCTCGTGTCTGATGCCGGTGTTTGTCGAGTGGCTTATCGCCAACTTCTCGGTCGCTACGCGCCTCGGCTGGCAGGACGACGTGACCGAGTATGTCAGCCGCTGGTGGATCGATGCACGCGAGCCGGAGGACGAGCAGCGCAAGGCCACGGTGTGCGGACTGCGGGCCACTGCACTCAAGACCACCACCGATGCCATGAAAACGGCAGGCGTCGACTTCGAGACCGCGCAGATCGACTGGCACAAGACCATTGAGGCGTGCGGGGCCTACCTCTTGCCGTTGCCGGATGGCCAGCGCCGGCCGCCGGTCAAGTTCGCGCCGCCGCCTGCCCCGCCTTCACTGCCCATGCCTGGAAAGCAGCCGAAGCTGATGCACGGCAGCGCGCGGCGGCCGCTGCTGCTCGCCGCCCCCCGCGAAGCCGAAACGGAGGACGAGAGAGGCAGCTAGCGGCAGCGCAGGACTATGTTGATGGTCTTCATGTGGTCTGCGCGGAGTTGAACGGCGCCATGCGGGCCGCGCTGGACGAAGCGCGCGACCACGCGCACCTGCGTGCACAGCTCGCGCGCGCCTACCAGGATGCCGAGCTGCAGCCGCTTGCGCAGCGCCTGGCCGAGCAGCTTGCCCTGGCGGAGCTGGCGGGCTACCTGTCCATCGTGGCGGGCTACCCGGTGGAGGTTCGGCCCAAGCTGCTCAACGCCTCGCGGATCTGGCGCACGCCTGGGATCTTCAAGCGCGCGGTGCAGTGGTTCCGCGACAAGGTGGACGCGGCAACGTCGGTGCCGGTGCAGTACGAGATCGCAGAGCGGGCAGCCACGCGCGCGGCGCCGCTGGCAGCCGCGGCCCACCTAGACACCGCGGCGCGCCTGATCAAGCACGCCGAGAGCCGGGCAGAGCAGGGCGCGCACGTCGATCAGGTCAAGACTGAGCTGCGCCGTGCGCTGGATGATCTCGGGCTCAAGCCCAAGGCCGCTCCGCTGGTCGAGTCGGTGCCGCTGCGCGAGGAACTGCAGGCGGCTTTTTCGTTGGCGCGCCGTGAGGTTCTGTCCCTGGATTTCTACCGCGCCGCATACCCATTCTGGCGCTACAACTCGGTGCTCGACAGTCGCACCACCGAAGGCTGCCGCGCACTGAACGGCCTGGTGCTGCCGGCCAAGGATCCGCGCTGGGTGGGCTTCACCCCGCCCAGGCACTGGAACTGCCGCGCGCACCTTGAAGCGATCGTCCACAGTGAAGGTGTCAACGCGCCCAAGCGGCAGCCAATCGAGAAGTACGCGGGGGAGGGAACCTTTGCTACCCTGAAAGAGGAATGGGAGCCGAGGCCGGGGAATTATCCGCCGGACCTCTTCGAGATCTACGCCGAGGCCAAGGACATCGCCAACCCCCACGTCGAGGTTTCCGGTCCTTGGTGGCGCAAGGATTTCAAGCAGGAGTAGAAAATGACCGACGAGAAAAGCGAAACCAAGAATGCCAGCGAAGAGAACCCCCTGAAGCTGGGCGAGATCATCGCCGGCGGCCCCCTGCTGGACCGCAAGAGCGTGATCGCGTCCATCGTGGAGCGCCTGGCGCACCCGATGCTCGATCATTCGATACGGCATCAGGATGGCCTGGACAAGTGGGCCAAGCTCGCCTTCGACTTTGCCGAGAAGCTGTACGCCGAGGGCGTGGCCCGGGGCGTCTACGACGCAGAACCGCAGGCAGCTGCCGCGGAGTAGCATGCCCCTCTCAGGCCCACTCGACCGCCTGCGCCAGCACGGCCGCCGCCTGCATGATCTCGCAGGAGGGGCGCTGGTGCGGCGCGAGTTGGGCCTGCTGGAGGATGCTCGCGTAGCGCTCCGCGACACCGTGACCGAGTGCTTCTTGCTCCAGCGCTCGCCCGATGGCGTGCCCTGGGTCGAGCGGAAGACGGTCTACGGCGATTACCGCGACACGAACCCGATCCTGTTTGACCTGCTATCGGGGCTGCGCTTCGAAATCACCTACTCGGGGACGGCGGCGTTTCTTCGGCGTGCTGGCTCCGGCGTCTCATGCGAGTCGGATAAATACTACGCCTTCTACCACCAGAACGGCACCCGCACCGTGCCCGCCCGCCCCTTCCTGCCGACCAAAACCGCGCCGCCGCAGCTGCGCCAGCAGGTGCTGCTGGCAGGCATCAGAGCCGCGCGCAGCATCCTGGGAATCTGATACTGTGCGGGGCCATGAACCAGAGTCCACCGCATGATCACATCGTCTACAATTTCATACCGCTCGCAGAGAACACCGCCCGCAAGTGGTATCGCATCGTCCGCGGCGAGGAGCGCGGCATCGACCTGGACGACGCGCTTTCTGAAGCACGAGCGCTTCTGCCGTCGATCGCTCGCACGTACCGACCGGAGCGCGGCAGCGTAGTCGCAGTGGTCAAGCCCGCGGTGTTCAGACACCTGCAGCGCAAGTTCGCGCCCACGCTGCGCGGTGACACGGAGCTGCTGCGGTACGGTGGCAGCGGTGAAGACAGCGAGGCGCTCAGCCCAGACAAAGAACCCAGCGTATCGCCGACGCAGGAGCAAGAGCTGATGCTGACGCGGATCCGCGAGTGGGCGAGCACGCCAGAGCGGCGCGCGCTGGTCGAAAGCATGGAGGGGCCTGCCACGAGCGGACCGCGCGACCGCCACGCTAGGTGCCCGCGGATCAGCGGTGCGCGGCACGCCGAGTTGCTGGCGGACCTGCGCGCCCACCTGGGAGCAGCAGCGCAGGCGAACCGCGGGCGGCTTTGGAGCGCTGGGCGCACCGCGCGCTACCTGCGCCTGCCTGAGCGCCAGGTGCGTGGGCTCTGCGAAGATGGCCAGCTGCCGGCTATCCGCGAAAATGGCTGGTGCGTGCGACGCAAAGACGCCGATTCCTACCGAAGGAGAAAGGTGAAGGACGCCCTGGAAAATGGCGCGACGCTGCGGGAAGCGGCGCGCGCCGGAAATGCTAGCGTATCCACGGCGCAACGCGTGCACGCCAAGCACTTCGAGCCGCGCCGCCGCGGTCGACGCCCAACGGTGCATGACCCGATCGAGCTCCTCGCCGTGCTCACCGATGCGACCCGAGCCCCCCATACGTGGATCGGAGGCGAGCCCTGTGTCAGCGCGGTGGCACGCTTCCTGGGCTGCCCGCGCATGACCGTACAGCGTGAATTGAGGCGCCAGCTGCAACAATTGTTTCACTGCCGCGGCTCGACGTAAGCAGGCGGTTTCAGGGCAGCGGCAATGCGCGCCGCAAGCCTGTCCTTTGTGACCACAATTCCCAACCCTGGCCGCACCCCGCGGCAGCGCTTCCTACTCTTTCCGTTCGGCACCACGCACACCGATAAGTACGGCCCGATCGAAGTCGACCACGCCGACGCGATCGCGGTCATGCACGAGTATGAGCGGCGCGGCCGGCGGCTCGCATCGGACGTCGAGCACGCCTACCACGATCCGGTCAACAAGCCGGCATCCTGGCAGGAGTCGCATGGTTGGCACGGCTTGGAAGTTGACTACGTTGGCATCCACGCCCTGGCGGACTGGAACGACAATGGCAAGGAAAAGCTGACATCCAGGACCGTTGCCTACGACAGCCCTGCTATCACGACCTGGCGCGGGAATCACCTGCGCTCGATCGAGATGATCAGCCTGGTCAAGGATCCGGCGCGTGATGGCTCTATCCCTCTCTGCATGAACAATGCCACCACGCCGGCGGCCAGCCAGCCCACCGGAAAAGTGAAGGTCCTGCAGCGCCTCCATGGAGCACTCGGCGAAGTCGTGGCCGCGATGAACGCCGGCCAGAGCGAGCAGGACCTGCGCGAGGTCAACGAAAGCCTCGCCAAGCTGCTTATTGATCCCATGGCCAAGGTCAACGAGCTGCTGCAGCAGAGCGGCGCCGCAACCCTCAAGGACGATGGTGCCGCCGACGCCGGCAAGCCGGAGGCCAAGACCGCCGGCGAGGCCGCTCCGCCGCCCAAGACGATGAGCGCCAAGCCCGACCCGCTGGCGGAACTCGGCGCGGAGATCCTGACCAAGCTCGGCGCCAAGACCATCGACGAGGCCCGCGGCAAGCTGCAGGCGCTGCAGGACAACAACACCACGCTCATGAGCGCGCAGAAGACCGCCACGCGCCTGCTGCTGCTCAACGGGCTGCACGAGGCGAAGGTGTCTCCGGACGAGGTGAAGCAGTACGAGGCCGAGTCTCCGGAGTTCGTGACGGCGCTGCTGGCCAACCGAGTGGCGCGCGTCAACACCAAGCCGGCCGCTGCGCAGCAGGCCGCCGCAGATGCATCCGATGCCGGGGTTGACAAAAACTTCGTCGGAGCCGTCGAGCAGATGATCCACCGCACGATGGGAGTGAAGCTGTAATGACCGCCCTTACCAGGAATACCACCTTTTACGGTCATCCAACCGGGAACCCGACCCGGCGTTCGCCGGCGAAGATCCTTCGCGGCGCGCACATCTTCGTGGGCGCGCTCTGCGCATTTCACGACGACGGCGTCAGTTCTGGCACGCGCCTCATGCCGGTCACGGATCTGCAGAACGCCAACACCCCGGCGCAGGGCGGCCCGCTGCAGGTTGCGGGCGCAGATGCCAACGGCGGGCTGCGGCTCTTTGCGAAGGTGCCGCACGTTACGCTCATCATTGCCACCACAGGAACTACTCCGGTGGTTGGGGTGACGTTTCCGACCGGGGCCAGTGCTCCGAATGTGGCCGTCGCGTGCGCCAACACCACCACGGCAAGTGAAATCGTTCAGGCGCTGATGGCCAACGCCGCAGCCCGCGAGCTCCTCCAGGTCTATTACACCGGCAATGGAAGCGGTGTGGCAGGAACCATCGGAGCGACAGCCGTTCCCTACTACCGACTGGCCGGGTGGGCCAAACGCGAGTACGACAACTCCAGCGATGCCAGCAATGACTTGGCCGTCGCCGAGATCATCGAGCTCGATACGGGAATTGGCTTCGTCGACAACGACACGACCGACGCAGTCAGCGCAGATGATGTCGGAGGACTCGTTTCCGTCCTGGACGATCAGACGATCCAGCGCGGGCAGCATCCGCTGACGCTCAAGGCGTTCCTGTTCGACTGGCAGCCCGCGCATGCGGGCGCCCAAGGTCCATGCATTCGGGTCCCGTAAGAGAGCTCCAGCCAAGGACGTAAACGACCATGACCACCAGCATCCAGGGCGCAGCCGTCGCCCTCGCCAGCGGCCAGACCCTTGACCGGGCCATCAATGCCATCAACACGGCCTGGACGCGGCCCGAGCAGATCTACAATAACCAGCTGACGTCCAGGGTCGCGCTGATGAACTACGAGCCCGGCGACAAGCTCGAGTTCTACATGCGGATGGACGGCCAGGCCGATGTCGAGATGGGCGACACCGAGACCCGCAACTTCGGCAAGCCGCAGGGCGTCAAGGTGGCCAGCGTGGGCTTCGCGCGCCGCGACATCATGGCCGAGCTGCTGCCCATGTACACCAACCGCGACCCGATGAAGCTGTTCCTGGGCCCCACCGAGGAAGGCGTTATGAAGGCCATGCGCCTTCCGACGCGCCAGGTCGCGCTGCTGCTCACCACGGGCCTGACCGCGACGTGCCTCTATGATGGGCTCCCGTTCTTCTCGGCCAGCCACCTCGTCAACCCAGCGGACGCGAAGAACAAGAAGACGTTCCCCAACTACTTCACCAACTTTCAGCTCACCGAGTCCGGGTGGACGGACTTCGTCGACCAGTACGAGCAGATCGACGGCGCGAACGACTACAAGATCAACCAGGGCTTCAGCAACTCCGGGTGCGTCATCTGGTGCGCGCAGCAGCGCCAGGCCACCAAACTGATGAAGATATTCGATCCGGAGGGCCGGCTCTATCAGGGCAATACCGCCACGCCGGCAACGGACACCGCGGCGGCGGCCGTGACCACCGTTTTCACGCCCAAGTTCGGCTACCAGCTGCCGATGATTGAAGTGGTGCCAGAACTGGTGGTCAGCGGTTCGGCCGTCACCAGGAAGCGGCTGTTTGTGTTCAACACCCGCTATGCGATGCGGCGCGCGATCGTGGTGCGCGTCCCGCGCGGCATGGTGATGAAGATCAACCGAACCGCCAACAACCCCTACGAGGCGAGCAACAACGCCTACCCGATGTGGGCGGACATGGAGTACGGACAAGGCTTCGGCCTGCCGCACCTCGGCGCTCTGCTCGAGGAGCCGTAGGTCGTGAGCTTCGAAAAGCTCGGCGTAGTCGGATCGGTCCCCGCGCCTGGCACAACGCCGGGCACGGGGGATGCGGCCGATGCGCTGCGCGTGGTCCAGGGAAACGTGCTGGAGATCACCGGCGCGAATCCGGCCGGCGCATCCGGGACGCTGACCCTGATGCGGTGGTTTCCGCCGCCGCGAGCGCCGGTACCCGATGGTTTCAAGGGGCAGAATATCGACGCACTGGGCGAGTGGCGTCCCTGGCGCGAGGATGCGCCGATTCAGGTGGCGGCCGGTCCTTCGTTTTTCAGCGGCCGCTACGAGTTCGGCCATGACAGCGCGGAATACTGGCTGTTGCTCTCTGGCGGTGGGCTTGCTGCGGATGACGTGACCGCGGACGCCCAAGGGGTCTACTACCGAAGGACGCGCTGATGTACTTCGGCACCGTCGACCAGTTCTATGCCCTGATGTCGCCGCCGGACTCGCTATGGCCCACCAACCGCCTGCGCCTCGGTGCCATCCCTCAGCCCGCGCGAACCGTTGGCACCAGCTCCAGCGCCGTGGATGTGCGCGGCAACGCGCACGGCAGCTACACGGTGCTGGTCGAGTGCGTGGCGGAGGGCCAGGTCAACAGCAGCGCAGCGGTAAATCCCGGCGCGCTGCCGACCTTCCGCATCAGCCTGGACGGCGGCGCGACGTGGTCGCGAGCCTTCCGGGTATCGGCGGATGATGACACCGCGCGCCTGACCGACGAACTGACCGGGCTGCAGTGCGGCCTGATCTTCGAGTTCACCGGCAGCTTCGACGTTGGAGACCGCTGGGGCACCACAGCCGAGCCGTCGCCCGATGTCGTGCTGCAGCTGGAGGTGGCCGCCAGCAAGGTGCGCGGCGCGCTGTCGGACACCTTCCGCGTCCCGCTGACCAGCACGCCGGCCAGCGTCATCGAAGTGCAGGGGTGGCTGGCGCGCTGGGCGCTT
>DAOLLE010000055.1:0-10934 GCA_035331205.1 Burkholderiaceae bacterium | reverse complement strand
TCGAGCGCATCGCCGACCCGCTGATGCACCTGGTGCGCAACGCGCTGGACCACGGCCTGGAGAAGGCCGAGGACCGGCTGGCCGCCGGCAAGCCGGCGCAGGGCCGACTGACGCTGTCGGCCTGCCATGAGAGCGGCAGCGTGCTGATCCGCATCATCGACGACGGCCGCGGCATCCAGCGCGACAAGGTGCTGCAGCGCGCCTGGCAGCGCGGCCTGGTGCCCGAGGGTGTGGTGCCGCCGGAGGAGGACATCCTGCGCCTGATCTTCGAGCCCGGGTTCTCGACCGCCGAGAAGGTGACGAACCTGAGCGGGCGCGGCGTCGGCATGGACGTGGTGCGCAGCAACATCGAGGCACTGCGCGGCTCGGTGAACATCGCCAGCGAGGCCGGCCACGGCAGCACGATGGAGATCCGCCTGCCGCTGACGCTGGCGATCATCGACGGTTTCCTGGTCGGCGTGGGCAGCTCGCGCTTCATCTTCCCGCTCGAAACGGTGGTCGAGGTGATCGACAGCCGGCGCGGCGACCTGGCGGTGGACCGCCACGGGCGCGGCTGCGTCGAGCTGCGTGGGCGCCTGCTGCCGGTGATCGACCTGCGCCGGCTGTACACGCTGGAAGGCAGCACGCAGGAGCGCCACAGCATCGTCGTGGTGCGCGCCGGCAGCCGCCAGCTGGGCGTGCTGGTCGACAGCCTGCTCGGCCAGCACCAGACCGTGATCAAACCCCTGGGTCGCCTGCTGCGCAGCCTCAAGGGCATCGCCGGATCGTCGATCTTGGGTTCGGGTGAGGTGGCGCTGATCGTCGACGCCGACGAGCTGGGCCAGATCGCCGCCGCCCCCCGCCATGCCACGACACCGCCGGCCTCTCCCGAGCTGAACCATCCACAGACACGGATCCCCACCGCCGCCAGCGGTAACCCCCCCCTTTCTGTTCACGATTCGACGCGTGAAGCAACCCGCGAACCGACCTTCCAAGGAGAAGCCTGATGACCACAACCACCCCAAGCCGCCTGGCTCGACTCTTCGCGGGCGCCGACATCGATCATGCCCGCAACGAAGCCCAGCAGCAGCGCCAGGAAGCCGATTCGCTGCGCGCGCGGCTCGAACAGCTCAACCGCGAGCGCAGCGATGCCGAGGCGGCCCTGAACCAGGCCCGTTCACGACTGGCCGAGGTCGAGAGCGAGCTGACGGTGCGCACCCAGGTCATGAACATCACGAGCATCGTCTCGGAGTCGGACAAGAAGGGCAACATCCTCAGCATCAATGACAAGTTCTGCGAGGTCTCGCAGTACTCCCGGGAGGAGCTGATCGGCCAGCCGCACAGCACCACCCGGCACCCGGACATGCCCAAGGAGACCTTCAAGAAGCTCTGGCAGACCATCGGCCGGGGCGAAATCTTCCGCGGCGTCATCAAGAACCGCGCCAAGGACGGCACGCCCTACTACGTCGACGCGGTGATCGCGCCGGTGCTGGGTGCCAACGGGAAGCCCGATCGCTACATTGGCGTGCGCTACGACATCACCGAGGCCGAGCTGGAGCGTCAGAACTCGAAGGCGATCGCTGCGGGCATCCTGACGGCGATCGACACCAGTTACGCCTATGCCGAATTCGACATGGAAGGTCGGATCATCAAGGCCAACGCCAACTACGGCAAGCTGCTGGGCTACGGCACGGACGAGATCCTGGCGCGCCGCCACCGCGACCTGCTGCGCCCAGAGGACGCCGCCACAGCCGGCTACGCCGACTTCTGGGCCGCACTGACCAGCGGGCAGACCCAGGGCGGTGTCTTCCGCCGCGTCACCCGCGACGGCCGCGAGGTCTGGCTGCAGGGCACCTACGGCCCGGTCAAGGACGACATGGGCCGCGTGGTCCGCGTACTGCAACTGGCCACCGACGTCACCGCCACCAAGCTGGAGGCGGCCAACTGGTCCGGCCAGATCGCCGCGATCAGCCGCTCGCAGGCGGTCATCGAGTTCGGCCTGGACGGCAAGATTCTGACGGCCAACGAAAACTTCCTGAGCACCCTGGGCTACACGCTGTCCGAAATCCAGGGCCAGCACCACAGCCTGTTCGTCGACCCGGCATACCGCGCCAGTCCCGAGTACCGGTTGTTCTGGGAGCGGCTGGGGCGCGGCGAGTTCGACGCCGGCCAGTACAAGCGCATCGGCAAGGGCGGCAAGGAGGTGTGGATCCAGGCCTCGTACAACCCGATCCTCGACCTCAACGGCAAGCCCTGCAAGGTCGTCAAGTACGCCACGGACATCACCGCCGAGCGTCTGCGCGCGGCCGACTGGAGCGGGCAGATCGCTGCGATCAGCAAGGCCCAGGCCGTCATCGAGTTCGGCATGGACGGCAAGGTGCTGACCGCCAATGACAACTTCCTGAATGCGCTGGGCTACACGCTCGCCGAGATCCAGGGCCAGCACCACGCCACGTTCGTCGACCCGGTCGAGCGCGCCAGCCCGGCCTACCGCCAGTTCTGGGAGAAGCTCGGTCGCGGCGAGTACGACGCCGGGCGCTATCGCCGCATCGGCAAGGGTGGCAAGGAGGTGTGGATCCAGGCCTCTTACAACCCGATCCTCGATCTCAACGGCAAGCCCTTCAAGGTGGTCAAGTACGCCACCGACGTGACCGAGCAGGTGCGTGCGGCCGAAATGCTGGCGCAGACCGTCGAGCAGGCTCAGAACGCCACCGCCGCAGCACAGGATGGCGACCTGGAGCAACGCGTCCCGCTGGAAGGCAAGACCGGCGCTCCCAAGGCGCTGTGCGAGGGCATCAATGCGCTGCTGGAGACCACGCAGGTGATCTTCGGCGACGTCGGCCGTGTGCTCAGCGCGCTGTCCAACGGCGACCTGACGCAGCGCGTCGAGCGCGACTACAACGGCACCTTCGCCCGTGTGAAGGACGACGCCAACAGCACCTGCGAGAAGCTCGCGGCGGTGATCGACGAGGTGCGCAGCGCGGGTGACGCGCTCAACAACGCCGCCAACCAGGTCAGCTCCACCGCTCAAACCCTGTCGCAGGCGGCCACCGAGCAGGCCAGCTCGGTGGAGGAGACCACCGCCTCGATCGAGCAGATGTCCGCCTCGATCAAGCAGAACAGCGACAGCGCCAAGATGACCGACGGGATGGCCACCAAGGCCAGCCAGGAGGCCGGCGAAGGCGGCGACGCGGTCACGCAGACGGTGGTCGCGATGAAGCAGATCGCCACCAAGATCAGCATCGTCGACGACATCGCCTACCAGACCAACCTGCTGGCGCTCAATGCCGCGATCGAGGCGGCACGCGCGGGCGAGCACGGTCGCGGTTTCGCCGTGGTGGCCGACGAGGTGCGCAAGCTCGCCGAACGCAGCCAGGAGGCGGCCAAGGAGATCGGCGACCTGGCCTCCTCCAGCGTCTCCACCGCGGAGCGCGCCGGCCGGCTGCTCGACGAGATCGTGCCCTCGATCCGCAAGACCTCCGAACTGGTGCAGGAAATCGCCGCCTCGTCCGAGGAGCAGAGCCAGGCGGTCGGTCAGATCGGCGGCGCAATGGGCCAGCTCAGCAAGGCCACGCAGCAAAACGCCTCGGCCTCCGAGGAACTGGCTGCCACCGCCGAGGAGCTCACCGGCCAGGCCGACGCACTGCAGCGCTCGATCTCCTTCTTCGCTCAGGGCGAGACGGACCTGTCCGGGCGCAACGCCTCGAATGGCGGTGAACCCTTCGCCGATCGCCGGGCGCCGAACTCGCCGATGCGCAAGCTGAGCCGGTCGGCCGTGGCCGCGGCGCCGGCTCCGGCACCGAAGGCCGTGGCCAACGCCGGGCGCGGCAACTTCCGCCCGTACTGAGCCGGCCATTCACCCCCGCGAACCGATCATCAGGAGCCCCTCATGGCCCAGGCACCCGCCGACAAGGGCGACCGCCCCTTGCAGTACCTCACCTTCTGGCTCGGCGAGGAGGTGTTCGGCATGGACATCCGCACCGTGCGCGAGATCATCCAGGCCGGCCCGATGACCGCGCTGCCGCTGATGCCCGCCTTCGTGCGCGGTGTCATCAACCTGCGCGGCTCGGTGGTTCCGGTGGTCGACCTGAACGCCCGCTTCGGACGGACCGCCTCCACGGTGGGCAAGAAGAGCTGCGTGGTGGTGTTCGACACGCTGCGCAAGGGCGAACGCGTCGAACTCGGTCTGCTGGTCGATGCGGTCAGCGAGGTCATCAAGATCTCGCCGGCCGACATCGAGCCACCACCGGACTTCGGCTCGGTGGTCCGGCGCGACTTCATCCTCGGCATCGGCAAGGTCGGGCGGCGCTTCGTCGTGCTGCTCGAACCCGACCGGGCGCTGGACGTGCAGGAAATGGCCGAACTCTGCGACCGCGCACAGGAAAGCGCACTGGCTTGACCCAAGTGCAGCCGCTCTTCGGCCCCCACAGGCCTGCGTCGAACACATGTTGACCGATAGCACCTTCCGCGAGATCGCCGACCTGATGCGTGCGACGATCGGCCTGGCCCTGCCGCCCAGCAAGAAATCGCTGGTGGCTGCGCGCCTTGCGCCCCGGCTGCAGCGCCTCGAGCTGGCGACGTACGAGGATTACCTCACGCGGCTGCTGCGCGAGCACGACGACGGTGAACTGCAGGTGGCCATCGACCTGCTGACCACCAACGAGACCTACTTCTTTCGGGAGGCGCCCCACTTCGCACTGCTCGAGCGCGATCTGGCCAGGGGCGGCGTGGCCGCACCGGCGGTGTGGAGCGCGGCCTCGTCCTTCGGCGACGAGGCCTACAGCATCGCGATGGTGCTGGCCGACCTGGAGTCGCGCGGGCACATCGGCCGCGGCTGGTCGGTGCTCGGCACCGACATCAGTGACCGCGTGCTGCGTGCCGCCCAGGCGGCCATCTTCCCGCAGGAACGTCTGCGCGAGGTCTCGCCCGAGCGGCTGCGGCGCTACTGCCTGCGCGGTGACGGCGACTTCGAGGGTCTGGCCAAGATGCAGCCGGCGCTGACCCGGCGGGTGCACTTCGGCTGGCTCAACCTCTTCGAGCCGATCGAACCGCTCGGCCCCTTCGACGCGATCTTCCTGCGCAACGTGCTGATCTACTTCGACGTGCCCACGCGTCGCGCCGTGGTCGAGCGCGTGCTGCAGCGCCTCAAGCCCGGTGGGCTGTTCTTCATCGGGATGGCGGAGGGCCGCATCGAGATCGGCTCGCGCCTGCAGGTGCTCGGACCCGGCGCCTTCCGCAAGCTCTGACGGCGCCGCAGCGCCCCCGCCCAGGCCCCGGTCAGCCCCCTGCGCGCCAGCGCGCGATCCACCAGGCCAGCACGATCAGGCCGATCACCCCGGCCAGCCAGCCCAGCAGCAGCCTGCGCCACAGCGGCGGCGCGTGGCGCGTCTCCATGAAGTCCAGCGCGATCAGCGCGCCCTTCACGAAGGCCAGTGCAAACATCAGCGCCACGGCGCCGGCGCCGCCGGTGCTCGCCCAGCCCCCCTCGCCCAGCCACCAGGTCACCAGAGTGGCCACGACCAAGACCAGCCAGACGCGGTTCACCGGGTTCTTCAACAGCGACATCGCGGCGCCTCCCCCACTCACTTCATCACGTAGACCAGCGGGAACAGCACGATCCACAGCAGGTCGACCATGTGCCAGAACGCCGCGCCGGTCTCCGGCACGTGGCAGCGCTGCGGACCGTAGACACCACGCAGGGTCTGCACCCAGAGCACGACGATGAACACCACCGCCGCCAGCACGTGCAGGAAGTGAAAGCCCGTCAGCAGGATGTAGAACATGTAGAAGGTGTTCGTCGTCAGCCCGATGCCGGCGGCGAACTTGTCGGCGTACTCCGCCCCCTTCAACCCGAGAAAGCCCAATCCGCACAGCAGCGCGAACAGCCACCAGCGCCCCGCCACCGCGCTGCCGCGTCCCTCGCGCAGCGCCTGCACCGCCCGCGCCACCCCACCACTGCCGCTGACCAGCAGCAGCGTGTTGATCGCCCCGAAGCGCAGGTCCAGCGTCGCCTGCGACTGGGTGAACACCGCCAGCTCACGGGTTCGCGCAAAGGCAAAGGTGGCAAACAGCAATCCGAAGGTGGCCAGCTCGGCCAGGATCACCAGCCAGACGGCCAGGTCGCCGCGCAGGCGCGGCGGCGCCTCCAGGTCGACCGGCGCACCAGGGGCTCCAAGGGAAGAGACAGTCATTCGTCGAGTCTCGCGCACCGACGCGACGACCGGCAGCAAGCCCCCACGCGCCGGTGGCCGAAGTGCGTTGCAGCCACATGACGCAGCGCAAGACCACACGACGAACAGTCCCCGTCCGACCGAGGGCCACCCGCTGGCGACGACGCCAGCCGCGATCAATGCCCTTGCAGCCGGGTCCGGGCCCGTGCCGGATCCTGTGCGGTGGGGAAGACCATCACCACCAGGATCTCATCGGCGGCGCGAAAAAAGACTTCGTACGGAAAGCGACGCACGATCGCGCGCCGAAACGGCGGCAAGACCAGCCGATGGGCTTCGGGCAGTCGCTGCACGCGCGAGAGCGTGGCCTCCAGCGCCAGCTCGAACGCTGCGCCCAGACCCTCGCGGCGCAGTTCATACCACAGGCGGGCGGCGCGAACGTCTTCGAAGGCCTCCGGCGTGACGATCAGCCGACGCGGCGTCATGGCGCATCAGGTCGGATCAAGACGCATCCCGCAGACGGCGCCTCGCGTCCTCCCACGAGATGCCCGATGAAGGATCAGCGTCGTAGCGCGCCAGCCGCTCGCGCAGCTCATTGGCCACTTGGGGATGAACCGGCGCGGCGGCACGCTCGGTGGCAATGCTGTCCCAGAGGTCTTCCACCAGCTGGAGTCGCTCGGCCAGCGGCAGAGCGAAGAGATCGGCGTAGGCCGGATCGTGCTGCATGAAGACCTCCTGGGCGAGCCACGTCCCGTCGTGCGGTCAGGCGACTGTACGCGCTTCCCCACTGCCCTGCAGGTTGCTCACGCAGCGTCCGCAGATCGTCGGGTGCGCGGCGTCGGCGCCCACGTCGTCGCGGTAGTGCCAGCAGCGCTCGCACTTCACCGCGGTCGACGGCGTCACCGTGACCTTCAGCTCGTCGCCGTCGACCACGGTCACCGCGGAAGTGATGGTGACGAACTTGAGGTCGTCGCCCAGGCTGCGCAGCAGCGCGGCGTCGTCGGCACCGGCGGTGATGGTCAGCGTGGCCTGGAGCGACGCGCCCACCGCGCCCGTGCTACGCAGCGCCTCGATCTCCTTGTTGGCCGCATCGCGGATCGCGCGGATGCGCGCCCACTTGGCCAGCAGCGCCTCGTTGGGCGTGGCGAAGGGCCAGTAGGTCTCGGTGAAGATCGAGCCACTGCTCTGCTTGCCGGCAAACGTCGCCCAGGCCTCCTCGGCGGTGAAGCTGAGGAAGGGCGCCATCCAGCGCAGCATCGCGTGCGTGATCTGCCACAGCGCGGTCTGGGCGCTGCGCCGCGCCAGGCTCTTGGGGGCAGTCGTGTAGAGCCGGTCCTTGAGCACGTCGAGGTAGAAGGCACCGAGATCCTCCGAGCAGTAGACCTGCAGCTTGCTGACCACCGGGTGGAACTCGTAGGCGTCGAAGTGCTTCAGGATCTCGGCCTGCAGCTCGGCGGCGCGGGCCAGGGCGTATCGGTCGATCTCCAGCAGCTGCGCGGCGGGCACCGCATCGGTGTCGGGATTGAAGTCCGATGTGTTGGCCAGCAGGAAGCGCAGGGTGTTGCGGATGCGGCGGTAGGCGTCGATCACGCGGGCGAGGATCTTGTCGTCGCCGGCGATGTCGCCGGAATAGTCGCTCGCCGCCACCCACAGGCGGATGATCTCGGCGCCGAGCTTCTTGGAGACGTCCTGCGGGTCGATGCCGTTGCCCAGGCTCTTGCTCATCTTGCGGCCCTGGCTGTCCACGGTGAAGCCGTGGGTCAGCAGGCCCTTGTAGGGCGCGCGGCCGTACAGCGCGCAGCCCAGCAGCAGCGAGGAGTGGAACCAGCCGCGGTGCTGGTCGTGGCCTTCGAGGTAGAGGTCGGCCTCCGGGCCCTGGGCGTGGAAGGCGCCGTTGGGGTAGGCGTGGGCGTGGCTGCCGCGCAGCACGTGCTGGAAGGTCGAGCCGGAGTCGAACCAGACCTCCAGGATGTCGCTGCTCTTGGTGTAGTGCGGCGCGTCCTCCGTCCCCAGGATCTCCTCGACCGTCACGCGGCTCCAGGCCTCGATGCCGCCTTGCTGGACGATGTCGGCGGCCTGGTCGAGGATCTCCATCGTGCGCGGGTGCAGCTCGCCCGAATCCCGGTGCAGGAAGAAGGGCAACGGCACGCCCCAGGAGCGCTGGCGCGAGATGCACCAGTCGGGCCGGTTGGCGATCATGTCGCGCAGGCGGGCCTGGCCGTTCTCGGGGTAGAAGCTGGTGTGGTCGATGGCGGCCAGCGCCATCTGGCGCAGCGTCTGCGGCGCCTTGTCCTTGGTGAAGACGCCCTCGCCCTCGTCCATGCGCACGAACCACTGCGCCGCGGCGCGGTAGATCACCGGCGTCTTGTGGCGCCAGCAGTGCGGGTAGCTGTGCGTGATGGCCTGGGTGGCCATCAGGCGGCCATGCTCGCGCAGCGTCTCGATGATGACCGGGCAGGCCTTCCAGATGTGCTGGCCGCCGAAGAGCGGCAGCTCGGCAGCGTAGACGCCGTTGCCCAGCACCGGGTTGAGGATCTGGTCGTACTTCAGGCCGTGGGCGACGCAGGAATTGAAGTCGTCCACGCCGTAGGCGGGCGCCGAGTGGACGATGCCGGTGCCATCGCTGTCGCTGACGTAGTCGGCCAGGTAGAGCGGCGACAGGCGCTTGTAGCTGTACTCGCCGGTGCCGCTGTCGAGGTCGTACAGTGGATGGCGGAAGACTTGGCCGCGCAGCGCCTCGCCCTTGGCGGTGGCGAGCACCTGGCCCTCGAGGCCGAAACGCTCCAGGCACTTCTCGACCAGGCTGGCGCCCAGCAGCAGCACGCCGCTGGGCGTGTCGACCAGCGCGTACTCCAGCTCGGGGTGGGCGTTGAGCGCCTGGTTGGCGGGGATGGTCCAGGCGGTGGTGGTCCAGATGACGGCGAAGGCGGTCTTGCCCGCCGGCAGCGCGTCCAAGCCGAAGGTCTTGGCCAGGCCGGCCGCGTCGTTCGACTCGAAGGCCACGTCCAGCGTGTCGCTCCTCTTGTCGGCGTACTCGATCTCGAACTCCGCCAGCGAGGAGCCGCAGTCGAAGCACCAGTAGACGGGCTTCAGGCCGCGGTAGACGAAGCCGCGCTCGATCACGCGCTTGAAGGCGCGGATCTGACCGCCCTCGTTGGCCGGGTCCATGGTGCGGTAGGGGCGCTCCCAGTCACCCAGCACGCCCAGGCGCTTGAAGTCGCCGCGCTGCAGCTCGATCTGCTCGGTGGCGTAGGCGCGGCTCTTCGCCTGCATGTCGTCACGGCTGAGGTTGCGGCCGTGCTTCTTCTCGATCGCGTTCTCGATCGGCAAGCCGTGGCAGTCCCAGCCGGGGATGTACTGGGCGTCGAAGCCGGCCAGCTGGCGGCTCTTGACGATCATGTCCTTGAGGACCTTGTTGACCGCGTGGCCCATGTGGATCTGGCCGTTCGCGTAGGGCGGGCCGTCGTGCAGCACGAACAGCGGCGCGCCCTTGCGGGCCTGGCGCAGGCGCAGGTAGAGGCTGCCGTCGCCCGCGGCGTCGTTCCAGTCCTTCACCCAGCCCGGCTCGCGCTTGGGCAGGTCGCCGCGCATCGGGAAGGGGGTGTCGGGCATGTTCAGCGTGGCGCGGTAGCTGCTCTCGGCAGCGGCTTCACCACGGGACGGGGAGGAGGTCTTGTCGTTCATGCGGGCTTCGCAGCACGGCGGCTGCGCTCATCGCGGGATCCGCGGAAATCGGGGCGCCCGGGGCTGGCGAAAGGGGCGGCCGGCCGGGGCGAAGAAGAAATTGCGGGCGGGCGGGCGCCGCCCGGTCAGCGAATTCGGTCGCGTGTGGTCTGGCGCCGCGTCGCGCTGTGGCAGGCCGAACCATCCGCCGCGGGGAGGCGGTCGGTGTGCAGGGTCGGCGCGTGCGGCAGCATGGTGGGTGGATTCTAACGATCCGGGCCGCAGGACTGGGGTTCGGACCCCGGCACTCAGGCCCCGGGCAGCAGCCGATGCGCCTCGATCTCGACCAGCAGGTCGGCCCGGCAGATGTCCGCCTGCACGACGATCGCGCTGCGCAGCGCCGGGCTGTCGGCGCCCAGCGCCCCGGCCAGCTCGTCACGCACCGCCGCCAGGTCCGCCGGGTGGCGCAGGTAGACCACCAACTCCAGCTCCTCGACACGGAAGAGCCGGCCGGTGCGCTGCGAGGCGACCTCGCAGACCGTGCGCAGGTTGGTCAGCGTCTCGCGCGTCTGCGCCCGCACGTCCCCCAGGTGCTCCGTCTCGTGGCCGACGATGCTGGCGGTGCCGGAGATGAACAGCCCCAGCCCGCCACCGCCCAGATCGGCCAGCGCGGCGCGCGAGAAGCTCGGCGCCGCCGGGCCGTAGCGGCTGGGGTAGCGGTAGGCACTGACCTGGCGCGGGTTCTCGATCGGCGTGACCGGCTGGCGCCCGGCCAGGAAGTAGACCGTCAGCCCGCTGCAGGCCGCAGTCGCCTCCGGAGCGGCTCGGCGAGGCCGGCCCGGCCGGGGTCGCCGCCTGGCTGGGCGATCTCAACCGCGCCTACCGCGACCACCCGGCGCTGCACCGGCGCGACGGCCAGGCCAGCGGCATGGAGTGGATCGTCGCCGACGATCGCGATCACTCGCTCATCGTCTTCCTCCGCCACGGCGAGCTCGGCGATCCGACGGTGATGATCGCCTGCAACTTCACGCCGGTGCCGCGGCTGGCGTACCGGGTCGGCCTGCCCCGCCCCGGCCGCTGGCGCGAGCTGCTCAACTCCGACGCCGTCCACTACGGCGGCTCCGG
>DAOLLE010000054.1:0-11084 GCA_035331205.1 Burkholderiaceae bacterium | reverse complement strand
TGCCGCCCGACTTGAAGGACGTGTCGAGCCCCAGCAGCGACACGTCCTTCAAGTCGGGCGGCACGTCGCCGCGCACGATGCGCTGGGCAAAGCCTTCGACCACCGCCGTCTTGCCCACGCCCGCCTCGCCGATCAGGATGGGGTTGTTCTGGCGGCGACGCATCAGGATGTCGACCACCTGGCGGATCTCGTCGTCCCGCCCGACGATCGGGTCCATCTTGCCGCTGCGGGCCTGCTCGGTCAGGTCGGTGGTGAAGCGCTTGAGGGCTTCCTGCTTGCCCATCGCCGCGGGCGCGATGGCGTCGCTGGCCTCGCCGGGGGCGGCGCTGCCGTCGGTGGCGCTCTGCATCGTTTCGGGCGACTGGGCCAGCAGCGAGCCGAATTGGTCGCAGAGGTCATCGACCCGGACGCGGTCGAACTGCGTCGAGATGGCCAGCAGCGCATGGCGCAGCGTGGGCGTCTTGAGCAGGCCGACGATCAGGTAGCCGGTGCGCACCTGGCGGTCGCCGAACATCAGCGAGCCGTAGACCCAGCCCCGCTCTACCGCGTTCTCGACGAAGGTGGAGAGGTCGGAGATGGAGGTGGCGCCCCGCGGCAGGCGGTCGAGCGAGCGCGTCAGGTCCGAGGCCAGCACCGACGTGTCCAGTTCGTAGTGCTTGACGATGCGGTGCAGGTCGGAGTCGGGGGTGTTGAGGATCTGCAGCAGCCAGTGCTGCAGCTCCACGAAGGGGTTGCCGCGCAGCTTGCAGAAGACGGCGGCGCCTTCCATGGCCTTGTAGGCCAGCGGATTGAGCTTGCCGAACAGCGCGGTGCGAGAGATCTCTGCCATGGGGGCTCCGCGGGGATGGGTGAAGGGTGGGAAAGTGGAGGGGAAAGGGTGAAGGTTCAGTTCGCGCCCGGGCCGGTCAGGCGCTGGCGCAATTGGGGGCCGTCGCGGCGCGGGCGACGCTGGCCCAGCCAGGCGTCCCGGCCCAGCCGGCCACCGGGGTTGTCGCCTGCACCGCCTTCATCACGCACTCGCCGCAGGCGCAGGGCCGGCACCTCGTCGGGCCGCAGGGTGAGCTGCAGGTCGACGGCCACGGTCAGGCCCAGGTACTCGCGCACCCAGTCGCGCAGGGCCATCCAGGTGGGCTCGCCCTTGAGCAGGCCCAGGAACTGCGGCAGGCTCAGCGGGCCGATGTGCAGGCGCGCGAGGGACTGGCGGTCCCACACGCGGCTGCCGAGCACGGCGCTCCGACCCAGGGCGGTGTTGTGGGCCGGTGCGCTCGCTCGGCGCAGCTGGGTTCGGTCCTGTTCGTCCAACTCCAGCCAGTGGCCAACGCAGGCCTCGACGCGCACGGGCAGCCCGAAGTACTGCCGGATGACCGCGACCAGTCCTTCGGCGTTGCGCGGGCCGCGCATCAGCCACGCGGCGTGCAGTCGCTTGGCGTTGTCGGCCACGCGGCTGCGCTGCGCAAAGTCGGGGCTGCCTTGGCCGAACAGGCTGCTCAGCCAGCGGGCGAAGTCGTCGTCCCAGGGGCGGTCGTGGTGGATCTCGGGGCGCGATTGGGCCCAGGCCCGGAAGAACAGCAGCAGCGCCCGGTGGTGGAACAGGTCGGCGAAGCGCGCCAGGGTGGGGTCGCCGTGCTGGCGCTCGCGCTCGCGCACGTATTCGGTCAGGTGCAGGGGCAGCGGGCCCATCGGGCCAAACAGCCCGAAGGCGCGCTGGCCGATGCGGGGCACGGCGCGGTTGCTGCTGACCGAATGCAGGTTGGCGGCGGCGAAATCCAGCTCGGCGTCCTGGCCCAGGCGCACCGCCTCGTCGCGCGGGCGCAGGGCCTCGCCCAGGCGGGGGGCGTCGAACTCGAACGCCTGGATGCAGCGCAGCGTGTGCAGCAGGTCGTGGGCGCCAGGCGCCGCCATCAGGTCCTGCCACAGCCGCTGCAGTCGCTCGCTCGAAGGCCGGTCCGCCTGCCGAGGCGAAAGCGGCGGCGGCGACGGGACTGGCGGGGTGTCGGCGCGATCCGGATGGGCCAGCGGGTCGACCATGGCCAGCCTTAGAGGATGGGGGTCTGGCCCACCAGCGCGGGCCAGGCCATGATCTGTCCGCGCGACGCGCTGAACAGGCGGGTTTCGGTGAAGCTGTTGAGCGCGGCGTGGCGGGCGAAGAAGCGTTCCAGCACGCTGCCCAGCAAGGTCACGCTGCTGCCGGGCAGGCCGAGTTCGTCGACCTCGACGTCGATCTGCACCCCGGTGCCGAAGGCCATGCGGCCGGCACCGGGCAGGCGCCGCGTCACGCTGCGGGCCTGCACGCTGCGGATGCCCTCCACCAACTTGCGCCAGCCGGCGTCGGCGGGGTGGCCATGCAGCATCAGCAGGCCGCGCAGGGCCGCGGCGGCCTTGTGGGGGTCTTCGCCGGCAATCGACAGGTGGTTGAGCGTGAGCTGGTTGATGAGGGCCCAGCCCAGCTCGCCGCGCGCCAGGCGCTGCACCACCGGTGTCGGGCCGCGCAGGCACTGCAGCGACTGGAGGGGCGCGGTGGCGTCGAGCACCCAGGTGGACGTCGCAGGGCCGCCGGCCTCGCGCTGGCCGGCCCCCGGCAGCAGCATGGGCAGGTCGCGGTTGCTCACCAGCGCCTCGGCGGACAGCTGGCGCAGGTCGGCGTCGTAGGGGGCGTGCTGCGGGTCGACCAGCGAGATGAACACCTCGCTGCCCACATAGGACGAGCGCGTGCCCTGCTCCTTCTGCCGCTGGGACAGCAGGCGCGGCTCGCGCCGCAGCGTGTAGTAGGCCGCATGGCCCGCGGGCTCGGTGTGGTGGGAGGTGTACAGCGGCAGGAAGTCCTGCTCGGCCACCTCGCCGGTGCCGTGGCCCTTGACGGACTGCAGCGCGTAGACCTCGAAGTCCATCGGGCGGGTGCGGTCGGGCACGACGTGGTGCTCCGCCGCGGCGCTGCCCGGGCCTTGCAGGGGGATGCGGTCCAGCCGCTTCGGGAAGAGGTTGATGGCCGGCGTGCAGTACAGCGACAGGCTGTTCGCATCGACCAGCGACTCGAGCGCCGGGTCGCCTTTGGACAGCAGCACGACCAGTTCGAACTCGTCGCCCGGCACCCGGCGCAGCCGCTCACGCAATTGGCCGATCTCGAAGGCCATCAGCCGCTGCGGCATCGCGGCGAATTCCTGCAGCAGCCGGTGGCCGGAAAAGCCGCGCGGGGTCTGCGGCAGCAGGGCCTGATCGTTGTCGAAGCCCTGCTGCTTCAAGCTGTCGGCCTGCGCCCACTGGGCGCGCGCCAGGGCCGCGTCGACCGGCAGCCAGGTGCCCAGCGTGGCGGTGGTGAGCAGCTCGAACAGGCGCAGGGCAGTGTCGTCCGGCGCGCTGAGGTACAGGCTCAGGCGGTCCATCGCCAGCTCGCGGGCCTGGAGGCCGCCATGCACCTTCAGGCGCAGGCGCAGGCCGCCGCGCACCTGGCGGGCCACGGCGAGCTGGGACAGCGGCAGGTCGGGAACGTGGCTGAAGTACTGCAGCCCCACCAGCTCCACCGGCCACAGTGTCACGGCCTGGCCGGTGCGGAACTCGCAGCGCGTGCCCTGCCCGCGTGCCAGCGCGCTGCGGACGGTCGTCTGACGAGGCACCGTGAAGCCCTGGGCCAGGGCTGGGTCGGCATAGGCCGGCAGGAAGCGCAGCACCATCATCGACGGCACCGGCGACAGGAAATCGGGGTAGATGGCCGCGAGCAGGCTGTGGATGAAGCGCGGGTATTCGGCGTCGAGCTTGAGCTGGGTGCGTGCGGCCATGAAGGCAAAGCCTTCGAGCAGGCGCTCGACGTAGGGGTCGGCCACCTCCAGCCCATCCATGGTCAGCCGGGCCGCGATCTTGGGGAACTCGCGCGCAAACTCGGCCCCCATCTCGCGCAGGTGCGCCAGCTCCTGGTTGTAGAGCCTGAGCAGTCCCGGGTCCATCAGCGGCGCACTCCGTCGAAGGTCGTAGGCGCCAGGTCGCGCACGAGCACCTGGCCCGCTTCCAGGTCGAGCTGGGTGCGCAGCAGCAGCTCCAGCGGGACGGGCTGGGCCCACAGCAGGCCGCGGATCTCGAACTCGATCAGGTTGTGCGCATCGAGGAAGAACTGGTCCTCGACCGGTTTGATCTCGAGCGAGTGTTCGAGGATGCGCGGCTCGAAGTGCAGGATGACGTCGCGCAGCGCCTGCGTGAGGCCGGGCATGTCGATCTTGGACGCCAGCTGACCGGCCAGCGGCGGCATGCCGAAATTGAGCACCGACCGGGCCGCCAGCGGGTAGTCCTCGGCCTCGTGCGACAAGAGCGGCTGAACGGCGTTGAGCAGCCAGGACAGGTCGCGCAGCACCGCGCTGCGCAGCTGGGCCTTGGTCATGCCGCGCCGCACATCGGCGTCCTGACCGGCGTCCTGACTGGCTTTCGGGTTCTCGTCGGTCAGCCGGTCCAGCAGGGCGGGCTGCAGGCGCTCGCGGGGGTCGGCGGGGGTCATGGCGGATGCGCTGCCGGTCAGGCCGCCGCCGGCTCGGCCGGGTTGGCCAGGGCGGCCGGCGAGGCCCCGTCGAGCCGCAGCTCGCGGGCTTGCAGCTGGCCCAGCTCGGTGCTGTCTGTGGTCAACAGGCGCTGGCCGAGGCCGCGGTACTGGCCGTCGCTCATGGCCTCCCACTCGGTGAGGCGGGCCAGTTGCAGCATCGCCGACGCGCCGGGCGGCATGGGGGCGTAGCGCGTGGGCACGAGGGCCACAGTGCCGCCGCCGTTGGGGAATTCCAGGGCCGCGGGCAGCCACACCATGTCGCGCAGGTCGGTCGGCGCCTCGAAGGTCACCCTGGTCAGGCTGCTGAACGGTGCCCAGCTGTAGCGGCCATTGACGATGACCTCCAGCACCGGCCCCAGGCGCGAGTCGGCGTCCGCGATCCAGGCAAACGGTTCGCCGTTGAGCGTGCCGCGCGTGGCGGGGGCTGACTCCAGGGCCAGGGCCCTCAGGTGGGCTGCCAGGGCCGGCTCTCCGCGGCCTTCTGCCATCAGCGCCTCGACCAGCTGCGCCACCCAGGCCTGGGGTTGGCCCATCACCATGGGCGTGGTCTGCCCGGCGAACACGGCGACCCGCACCGCCTCGCACTGGATGGCGTCGCGGTAGGTGCTGACCATCGCCAGGGTGCCGGCGTCCAGGTTGCCGCAGACTTCAAGCTGCTTGAGCGCCCGGCCCCACTCGCCCTTCACGCACAGCAGCTGGAACAGGAAGATGCGCAGCTTCACATCGGCCAGATGAGCCCGCACGCCGTCCTGCAACTGCTGCAGGGCCAGGTCCAGGTTGCCTTGCCGAAGGGCTTGCTCGGCGGCGCCCACTTGACTGCTCACGGGGCTGCTCATGGGGGATCCTCACTGCGGGGTGATCTCGGTCTCGAAGGTGGTGGCACCGGTGCTGCCTCCGGTGGCGGACTGCGGCACGTAGGTGACGCCGACCTTCAGGAAACTGACGGTGAACTCCTCGATGTACTCCGGCGCCAGGTCGCTGGGCGTGCCGATCCGGTGCGAGGTGATGCGCGCCTTCTCCATCACGATCTTGAGGAAGTCCAGTGGTGCCTCGCCGCCGACCTTGCGGCCCGTGAGCGTGACCTTCTTGAGCAGCTCGTTGTTGCGCAGCGCCGCCATCAGGGCGGTGCTGGCGCGGTCGGTGCGCTTGCGCAGCACCATCTGGCGCAAGGTGGTGTTCACCGCGCCGGCGCTGAACGATGCGGACGAGGCATCCATGCCCCAGTTCCAGCCCACGAGATCGATCTCGCCGACGTGGCCGGCTTCGACCGCGTCGCCCTTGATGGGGCCCTGCCGGGATCCTTCGATCTTGAGGTAGGTGTTGAGCAGGGACACGGACACTCCTCTGGCCTTGGGCTCTGTGGACCGAGATGACCTTGCAGCCGGCGCGCGAGCAAATCACGCCACGGTGTCAGCCGCCCTTGGCCGCATTGGCAGGAATGTCCCAGACCACCTCCGAGGTCTTCCCGGAGCTACCGTCCTTGTTCTGTGACGTGTACTCGACCTTGAACTTGCCGAAGTTCAGGACGACGTTCTCGGTCAGGCGATCCTCGCCGCCCGAGCCACCCGTCTGCACCGACGACACGATCACGTCGTTCAGCGTGATCTTGATGTACTCGAGGGGCTTGTCGCCGGCCTTGCGCACCGTGAGCTTGGCCTCCTTGATGTGGGTGCCCTTGCACGCGGCCCCCATCAGGGCCGTCGAGGCGGTGTCCACCCACTTGGTCAGCGAGAGATCCTGCACGTTGACCTTGCCGGCGCCGGAGCCGGTCGAAATGTGGGTCGAACCCGACTGGCTCAGACCCCAACTCCAGGCCAGGACGCTTATCTCTTCCTTGTGGGAAGCGTCGATCGACTCGCCCTTGATGTCGCCGATCTTGATGAACATGTCGACAGCCATGATGGTTCTCCTGTGTGCTGAGTGAATCGGGGAGGGAAGCGGGAGCTGGGGCGGGAGGTGAGGCGCAACCCGACGGGGGTACGGTGTCGTTCAGTGAGCGCTGGCCAGGGCCTGTCGGGTGATTCAGGCGGCCTTTTGAGAAGGCAGTTTCGAGACCAGACGCAGCGAGACGGTCAGCCCTTCGAGCTGGTAGTGCGGGCGCAGGAAGAACTTCGAGCTGTAGTAGCCAGGGTTGCCGGGGATCTCCTCGACGACCACTTCGGCAGCCGCCAGCGGCCGCCGCGCCTTGGTATCTTCCGACGAGTGTGCCGGGTCACCGTCGACGTAGTTCATGATCCAGTCGTTGAGCCAGCGCTGCATCTCGGCGCGTTCCTTGAACGAGCCGATCTTGTCGCGCACGATGCATTTCAGGTAGTGCGCAAAGCGGCAGATCGCGAAGAGGTAGGGCAGCCGCGCGGCCAGCGCGGCATTGGCGCTGGCGTCCGGGTCGTCGTACTCGGCGGGTTTTTGCAGCGACTGCGCGCCGATGAAGGCCGCGAAGTCGCTGTTCTTGCGGTGCACCAGCGGCATGAAGCCGTTCTTGGCCAGTTCGGCCTCGCGGCGGTCGCTGATGGCGATCTCGGTGGGGCACTTCATGTCCACGCCGCCGTCGTCGGTCGGGAAGGTGTGGGTCGGCAGCCCCTCGACCGCGCCACCCGACTCGATCCCGCGGATGCGCGAGCACCAGCCGTAGAGCTTGAACGAGCGGTTGATGTTGGCCGCCATCGCGTAGGCCGAGTTGGCCCAGGTGTAGTTCGCGTGCGTGCCGCTGGCGGTCTCTTCCTCGAAGTCGAAGTCCTCGACCGGGTTGGTCTTCGCCCCGTAGGGCAGACGCGCCAGGAAGCGCGGCATCGCCAGCCCGATGTAGCGGGCGTCGTCCGAGTCGCGCAGCGAGCGCCAGGCGGCGTACTCCGGCGTCGTGAAGATCTTCGTCAGGTCGCGCGGGTTGGCCAGTTCCTGCCAGGAGCCCATCTGCATCAGTGACGGTGACGCCGCCGAGATGAACGGGGTGTGCGAAGCGGCCGACACCTTGGCCATCTCGCCCAGCCACTCGACATCGGGTGGGCTGTGGTCGAAGTAATAGTCGGCGACCAGGCAGCCGAAGGGCTCGCCGCCGAACTGGCCGTATTCCTCTTCGTAGATGCGCTTGAACAGCGGGCTCTGGTCCCAGGCGGTGCCCTTGAACTTCTTGAGCGTCTTGCCGACCTCGGTCTTGGAGATGTTGAAGACGCGGATCTTCAGCATCTCGTCGGTTTCGGTGTTGTTGACCAGGTAGCTCAGGCCGCGCCAGGCGCTTTCGAGCTTCTGGAAGTCGGCGTGGTGCAGGATGGCGTTGACCTGGGTGGACAGCTTGGCGTCGATGGCCGCGATCAGCGCCTCGATCGAGGCCACCACGTCCGAGCTGATCAGGGTCGTCTGCGCCAGCGCCTGCTGGGCCAGGGTCAGGACGGCCTGTTCGACGGCGCTCTTGGCGTCGTCGGTCTTGAACTTGAAGGCCCGGTCGAGCAGCGCGGAAAGTTCGCTCTCGCCGTAGGTGATGCCTTGCAGCAGCGAGCCTTGCGAGGTGGCCAGGGTGTCGTCAGCCATGGGGGGTCTCCGCTGGAAGCTGGTGGAGGTTGGTCAGCAGGGTGATCACTCGCTGCCGGGCTTGGCCGGGATGGCCGTGAGCGATGCGAGCAGCGCCGGGTCCTTGATCACATTGGCCAGCAACTCCTCGGCCGCCGTCTTGCCGTCCATGTAGTTGATGAGGTTGGCCAGCTGCTTGCGGGCTTCCAGCAGCTGCTTCAGGCCGTCCACCTTCTCGGCCACCCGGGCGGGCGAGAAGTCGTCCATGTTCTCGAAGGTGATCGCCACCGCCAGGTTGCCTTCGCCGGTGAGCGTGTTCGGCACCTGGAAGGCGACGCTGGGCTTCATGCTCTTCATCCGCGCGTCGAAGTTGTCGACGTCGATGTCGACGAACTTGCGCTCGGCCACCGTCGGCAATTCGCTGTTGGACTTGCCCGACAGGTCCGACAGCACCCCCATCACGAAGGGCAGCTGCACCTTCTTTTCGGCGCCGTAGAGCTCGACGTCGTATTCGATCTGCACGCGCGGTGCGCGGTTGCGGGCGATGAACTTCTGGCTGCTGGTGGCCATGGACGGCTCCGTGAAGGTCGGTGGATTCGGGGGGGGGGGGCTCGCGTCGCTGCCGGTCACTCGGACACGATGCCGGCCAAGCGCCGCACCTCGGCCTCGGCGTCCGGCGTCAGGTCCTGGATGATTTCGATGAAGGACTTGCTCATCAGCCGCTGCGCCCGGCGGATGAACAGCGGTGCGGGGTTGCTGGGCTCGTGCGACTCGATCCAGGCGCAGACGCGCTCAAGCGCATCGATGGCCTCCTGCCGGCTGCGCAGACCGCCCTGGGCGGGCCCTGCCACAGGCCACAGGCTCGCCTCGGACTCGGCGCCGTTGACCGCAGAAGCAGCGGCCGGCGGATCCCCGTTGACGGTGGCCGTTCCCGCCGCCTGCGCTGGCCTGACCGCCAGGGCCAGCAGGCGCAGCAGCTTCACCAGCGGTGCCAGGTCGGGGCCCTGGGCGCTGCCGATGCGGGCCTCGATCCCATCGACGATGCCCCGTGCGGCTTCATGGCCGGCCCGCAGCGCATCGACCACCGCGGGCTCGGCGGCAACGATCGCCGCGAGGTTGGCGCGCAATGCCCCTTCGGCCGGCACTTCCTCGCCCTGCGCCGGCTCGACGCGGCCCATGGCCAGCTCGACATCGCGCACGCGCATCGGCGGCAGGCCGCGGCCGCTGTTCAGCGTCACCGCTCGCAAGTCGGCCAGAAACTCGGCGTAGTGGCCCAGCGGCGCCAGGGCGTTCAGACGTTCGGTCGGGTCGTTGTGGTCGTCGGCATCCAGCTGGGGGTGGACCGACTCCCAGAACCGCTCGAGCAGGCCGTGGATGAGTTGCAGGCCCGCCATCGCGCCCGCTAAGCCGCTGCGGCGGGCGGCGCAGCGCGCCATCCAGACGGCCACGCGCAGGTCACGGGTGCGCGCCCAGAGCGCCTGGGCGCGGTCCCAGACCGTGCTCCAGTCCGGCCCCTGGCCTTGGATGCGTGTGTCGCCGTACTCCTGCTCCTCGCGGGCCCGACCGGCGTCGGTCAGCGCGATGAAATCGGCGTCGTACTCCAGGTTGCTGCCGCAGGGCGCAGCCGCATCCAGCGGCGCCAGCAGGGCTTCCAGATCGAGTTCGGACGACATGATCGATGGGCGACTCGCAGGGGGATGAACCCACTGTAGCGAGCGGCTCCGCGGCCGGCAGTAGCCGAAAGTCACTGCCGGGCGCGCCGCCCCGACCGCCCCGAGCCGGCCGTCCCGCGGCTCAGCGGACGATGCTGCGCAGTACGCCGAAAAGCTTGCTTGGCTGCAGCGGTTTGAACAGCACCATGTGGCCGCTCGCGCTGGCGCGGCGGATTTCGGCGGGGCTGGTGTCGCCGGTGATCACCATCGCCTGCACCGGGTGGCCGCAGGCCACTCGCACCGCAGCGATTGCGTCCAGGCCGTCCTCGCCGTCGAGCAGGTGCAGGTCCGAAATGACCAGGTCGAGCTGGCCGCCCAGAGTCTGGGCGGTGGCGCGGGCTTGGGCGATGTCGGCCGCGCTGCTGGCCTCGAAGCCCCAGGCCTTCAGCAGGTGGCACAGGCCGAGGCGGATGTCGGCCTCGTCGTCGATCACCAGGATGTGGCCGGCCTGCAGCACCGGGGCCGGGATCGTGTCGGCCGCGGCGGTGGCGTCGGCCACGTCCGGCGCGCTGCCGATCGGGATGCCGATGCGGAACATCGTGCCGCGCCCCGGCTCCGAACGGACTTCCAGCGTGTGGTCGAGCAGCCGCACGAGGCGCTTGACGATCGCCAGCCCCATGCCCAGGCCCTGGCCCGCCTCGCGCTGGGCCGAATGGGCGCGGTAGAACTCGTCGAAGATGCGGGGCAAGTCGGCCGCGGCAATGCCGCTGCCGGTGTCCCAGACTTCCAGATTGGTGTGCGTGGCGGTGGTCCGCGCCACCACCACCACGCCGCCGTCCTGGGTGTAGCGCAGCGCGTTCTGGATCAGATTGGCCAGCACCCGTTCGAGCAGCTGGGGGTCGCTGGTGACCGTCTTGCCGCCGGGCGAGAAGCGCAGGCCGAGGCCCCGTTCCTCGGCCACCCCGGCGAAGTGCATGTGCAGGCGACGGAACAGGTCGCGCAGCTGGAAGCGCTGTGGGTTGGGCTGCACCGTGCCGGCGTCCAGGCGTGAAATGTCGAGCAGCGCGGAGAAGGAGCGGTCCAGCGTCTCGATCGAGCGCATCATGTTGTGCGCCAGTGGTTCGTCCGGAGTGCCCTGCAGACGGCCCTCGAGCGTGGCCACGAAGAGGCCCAGCGCGTGCATCGGCTGGCGCAGGTCGTGGCTGGCGGCGGCGACGAAGCGCAGCTTGTCGTGGTCGGCGCGCACCGCGGCGTCGCGCTCGGCGGTCAGAGCGTGCACACGATCCCCGGCATCGACCAGCCGCCGGCTGACTCGCCGCCAGCGGCGCGCCTGCCGCAGCAGGGGCCACAGCGCGAGCAGGGCAGGCGCGGTCAAGGCCGCGGCGATCGGACCGCCCGTGGCGGGT
>DAOLLE010000053.1:3549-11140 GCA_035331205.1 Burkholderiaceae bacterium | reverse complement strand
GTCGAGCCGGTGGGCGAGGCGAGGATCAGTCCGTCGGCGCGGAAGTTGGCGACGAACTGGCCGTCCACCTCGACGCGCGCTTCCAGCATCGCGGTGGCGACGCTGCGCAGCACCACGTCGTTCATCGCCAGGGCGTCGTAGATCGTCTCGCCGTCGCGCTGCACCTGGCCTTCGAGCATCGCGCGCTGCTCTTCCTCGTAGTCGCCGGCGAACATCGCCTTGAGTGCCTGGGCGACGCGCGCGACCGGGATGTCGGTGACGAAGCCCAGCCGGCCCTGGTTGACGCCGACCATCGGCACCTCGTAGCGTGCCAGGTCGCGGGCGATGCCGAGCATCGTGCCGTCGCCACCCACCACCACCGCGACGTCGCACTGGCGCCCGAGCTCTTCGGTGCTCAGCGCGGGGTAGTCGGACAGGCCGGTGTTGGCGGCGGTCTCGGCTTCGATCGACACATCGAGGCCCAGGCGGGTCAGCAGGTGTGCGATGTCCTCCAGCAGGGGGCGCATGCCGCGGGCCTGGTATTTGCCGACGAGCGCAACATGACGGAAGCGTTTGACCATGCGGGAAATTACACCACAGGGTGGTGACGGCCCGCGCGGCGTTGCAGCGGTTGCATCGCGGGCGGGCCGCCTGTCCGGGCGGCTGCCGCCGCGCCGGCCAGCTTCTACAATGGGTTGCATGCTGGATGACCGCGCCAAGCTGCTGCTGAACACGCTGATCGAGCGCTACATCGCCGATGGGCAGCCCGTGGGTTCGCGCACCCTGTCGAAGGCCCCGGGGCTCGAGCTGTCGCCGGCGACGATCCGCAATGTGATGGCCGACCTCGAAGAGCTGGGCCTGATCGCCAGTCCGCACACCTCGGCCGGGCGGGTGCCCACCGCGCGGGGCTATCGCCTCTTCGTCGACAGCATGCTCACGACCCGGCCGCTGGCGACGCTCACGGGGGACGAGGGCGCGCTGGGCCACCCGGTCGAGCCGCTGCTGCCGGACCAGCCACGGCGTGTCATCGCCAACGCGGCGCACCTGCTGTCGAGTCTGTCGCACTTCGTCGGTGTGGTGACCGTGCCACGTCAGCCCGGCGTGCTGCGCCACATGGAGTTCCTGCGCCTGGGTGAGCGCCGCGTGCTGCTGATCCTGGTCACCTCGGACGGCGACGTGCAGAACCGCGTGCTCTTCACCTCGCAGGACTACACCCAGACCCAGCTGGTGGAAGCCACCAACTACCTGAATGCGCACTGCGCCGGCCTGAGCATCGAGGCGATCCGCGAGCGCCTGAAGGGCGAGGTCGACGTGCTGCGCACCGAGATCGCCGCGCTGATGCAGGCGGCGGTGCAGGCCGGCAGCGAGGCCGCCAGCGAGCAGGCCGAGCAGGTGGTGATCGCCGGCGAGCGCAACCTGCTGGGCGTGCAGGACTTCGGCGGCGACCTGGGCTCGCTGCGCAAGATGTTCGACCTCTTCGAGCAGAAGGCGCAGATCCTGCGCCTGCTCGACGGCTCCAGCCGCGCCGACGGGGTGCGCATCTACATCGGCGGCGAGAGCGGCGTGGTGCCGATGGAGGCGCTGTCGGTGGTCTCGGCGCCCTACGAGGTCAACGGCCAGCTGGTCGGCACGCTGGGCGTGATCGGCCCGACGCGCATGGCCTACGACCGCATGATCCAGATCGTCGACATCACCGCCCGGCTGGTGGGCAACGCCCTCAGCCAGAAGTAGGCCGCAGGCTCAGGCGCGCGGCGGCTGGAAGGTGGTGCGGTCCGGGCGGCCGTTCAGCGACAGCCGGGCCTCGACCGGCGCGGTCTGCGCCAGCAGGCGGCCACGGCGCCAGACCTTGAGCCGGGTGGCGCGCAGGCGGATCGCCTCGATCGGGTCGCGCGCCTGCAGCAGAACGAAGCTCGCGTCCCGCCCGGCGACGAGGCCGTGGTCGCGCAGCCCCATCACCGCGGCGGCCTGGGTCGTCACCGCGTCGAAGCACTGGCGCATGCCGGCCAGGCTGGTCATCTGCGCCACGTGCAGGCCCATGGCCGCCACCTCCAGCATGTCGGCCGAGCCCAGCGAGTACCAGGGGTCCATCACGCAGTCGTGGCCGAAGGCCACCGTCACGCCCGCGGCGATCAGCTCGGGCACGCGCGTCAAGCCGCGGCGCTTGGGGTACGTGTCGTGGCGGCCCTGCAGCGTGATGTTGATCAGCGGGTTGGCCACCGCGCTGACCTGCGCCTCGGCGATCAGCGGGATCAGCTTGCTGACGTAGTAGTTGTCCATGCTGTGCATGGAAGTGAGGTGCGAGCCGTTCACGCGGCCTTGCAGCCCCAGGCGCTGGGTCTCGAAGGCCAGGGTCTCGATGTGGCGCGACAGCGGGTCGTCGCTCTCGTCGCAGTGCATGTCCACCGGCAGGCCGCGCTCGGCCGCCAGCTCGCACAGCAGCCGCACGCTGGCGGCGCCGTCGGCCATAGTGCGTTCGAAGTGCGGGATGCCGCCGACCACGTCCACGCCGAGGTCCAGCGCGCGCGTCAGGCTGTCGAGCCCGCCGGGCGTGCGCAGCACGCCGTCCTGCGGGAAAGCCACCAGCTGCAGGTCGAGGTAGGGCGCCACGCGCCGTCGCACCTCCAGCATCGCGCGCACTGGGCGCAGGCTGGGGTCGCTGGTGTCCACGTGGCTGCGAATGGCCAGCAGGCCCTGCGCCACCGCCCAGTCGCAGTAGGTCAGGGCGCGCTCGATCAGCGCCTCTTCGGTCAGCAGCGGCTTGAGCTCGCCCCAGAGTGCGATGCCCTCCAGCAGCGTGCCGCTCTGGTTCACCCGCGGCAGGCCGTAGCTCAGCGTGGCGTCGAGGTGGAAGTGCGCGTCGCAGAACGGCGGGCTCAGCAGCTGGCCGGCGGCGTCCACCGTCTCGTGCGCCGGGGCCTGGAGGCCGGGCGCGACTTCGACGATGCGCCCGTCCTGCACCGCCACGCCCATGTCGGCGCGGCCGTCGGGGAGCGTGGCGTGGGTGATG
Organism: Burkholderiaceae bacterium; assembly: GCA_035331205.1. Classification (GTDB taxonomy): domain Bacteria; phylum Pseudomonadota; class Gammaproteobacteria; order Burkholderiales; family Burkholderiaceae_C; genus Sphaerotilus. The sequence continues at coordinate 8,154 of DAOLLE010000053.1, read as the reverse complement.
AGCAGGTCGAGCATCGGGAGCGCCTTCCGAGGAGCATGCAACGGATGCGTCCAAGCATACGTCCCGGGCGTCCGGCTTGCCCGGACGCGCGGCGCGAGGCGCCGATCCCGTCCTCTACAATCGCGGCCAGTGGGCCGTTAGCTCAGTCGGTTAGAGCAGAGGACTCATAGCGAAAGTTGTGCACCGCCGCGGGAAACCCGGTGCGTGAATGGCGTCAAATTCGGCGAAACCTGACGGCTGCGGAGCCTCGACTCCCGGCGCAAGGCAACGCCGAGCCAAGCCCGGTAGGCCGAGCAGTCGGCCGGGAAGGTGTAGAGACTAGACGGCGCCCGCCTGTCGGCCCCCTCGGGCCCATGGTGAAGGCATAGTCCAGGGAGTCCGGAAACGGGCACCAACCGGAATCCTTTGGTCGCAGGTTCGAGCCCTGCACGGCCTACCACCCCACCCACCGATCGCGATGCCGCCGGCGCGGCGATCGATGCATCAACGCGTCGCGTCGAAGCGCTGTTGGTACGACGCTTCCAGGCGCAGGCAGGTCCCCGGGTCGACCCGCTCGGCGTCCGCGCTCGGCGGCGTCTTGAAGCCGTTCCAGCAGGCATCGATGGCCTGCCGAGCCAGCTCCTGTTCCCGTGCGCGCGGTGTATTGGCCACGATCAGGCCGGTCACGAACGAGCTGGCCACGACCACTGGCGGTGCCCAGAGCCACCACTGCCCGATCCAGCGGGCCGAGGGCGTCGGCAGCCGTGCCCTGCTGCGGCGGGTGCGGGCCGATCCGGCCCGGGCGATGGGGAGCATGCAGCGTCCTCCTGCGATGTGTCGGGGGGGCCTGGCGGGTCAGGCGGCGGATGCGGCCACCCAGGCGGCGAAGTCGACGGGCAGGCCGCTGTCGGGCTCGCGCACCGCGCGAAGGCCGTCCCAGGCGAAGGTGCGGATGTGGTGCGTATCCTCGCAGTAGCACATCAGGCCCATCAGCCGGTGGTGCACGCGCAGCACACGCACCGTGCGGCTACGAACCTGCGCGTCGCCGGCGTCGTAGTCGATCGTCCAGCGGGCGAGGTATTCGCTGGGCAGCGGCACGGTCTCGGGGCCGCCGGGGGCCGACGCGCAAAGCCCCTGGCGTTCGTCGTGGGGGCGAGCCGGGCCAGTGGTCGGCTGCATGTGTGCACCGCCCCCACTGCCACCGGTGCTGCGCCGGAGGGTGGGCCAATGCTGGGCGATCAGGTAACCCAGCGGCAGTCCCGCCAGGGAGAGAACAACAAAACTCGACAACGGCATGCCCCGAGGGTGCAGCAGGTCGGCCGTCCGGCGGATCCCCCGAAAGTGGGAGGGGCCGCCCAGGCGCGGGGCTGTACAAGGCGGCGGGTATCGCGTGGATGCGACACCGCAACGCTCCGCCCGGTGTGCCGTGCAGCGGATCAGCAGCCGGGGCGCGCGGGCATTGGCAGCAGTGCCCGGGCGGCCTCGATGCGCAGCGCCAGCGCCACGCCGGGGTCGTTCATCACCGCGCGCAGGAAGTCGCGCGGATCGTCAAAGGCCTCGGTCGGGCCGGCGCCTGCCTCGGAGGGGGCGGAAGGCGCGGGGGCCGCGACCGCAGTCGCTGCGGGAGCCGGCAGCGCGGGGCCGGCCTGCAGCCGCGCCAGCGCCGCCCCGAACTGCGCCGGCCGGATGCTGACCAGTGCTGCGAGCAGGTTGGCCTGGCCGTCGTCACCGGGCGGCACGTCCAGCCAGGGCGCGTCGCTGAACAGCGGCGCCAGGTCCGGTGCGATGAAGGCCGACCACAGCCCGTTCTCGGGCTGCTGCGCCGGCAGCCGGGCGGCGTGCTCGATCGCAGCGCCTTCGCCTGCCACCCGGGGCAGCAGGCGCAGCCGCCGCTGCGGCAGCGCGCCCAGATGATGGCGCTGCAGCGCCTGCAGGAAGGCCTGCGCGGTGCCGACGTCCACCGCCTCGGCCAGCGAGAACCACAGCTGCAGCCCGTGGCCGCCGGACACCGCGATCGCCGGGGCGGGCAGGTCGAGGTCGGTCTGCACGCCGCGCCACAGCGGCGCCAGCGGCTCCCAGTCGGCGGGGTCGGCCAACTCGATCACCAGGGCGCGCACGCGGCCGTCGCTGCCGATCAAACTGGCGCCGGCGTCCTGCGGGTCGGCGCAGGCTGCGGCCGCGGGGGGCAGGTAGAGGCGGCGGAATTCGGACTGCAGTCGGTTCATGTCGGTTCAGGGGCCACCGAGCAGCTCGCGCGCGACCCGCTCGGCGATGGCCAGCGAGGCGGTGAGCCCGGGTGACTCGATGCCGAAGAGGTTGACCAGGCCGGGCACGCCATGGGCGTCGGCCGTCTGGATCAGGAAGTCGGCGTTGCCGGCGCCGGCCGGGAGCAGCTTGGGGCGGATGCCCGCGTAGGCCGGCTGCAGCGCGCCGTCGGGCAGCCCGGGCCAGTAGCGGCGGATCGAGGCGTAGAAGCCCTCGGCCCGCGCCGGGTCGACCCGGTAGTCGATCCCGTCGACCCATTCGACGTCGGGGCCGAAGCGCGCCTGCCCGCCCAGGTCCAGCGTCAGGTGCACGCCCAGGCCGCCGGGCTCGGGCACCGGGTAGATCAGCCGCGAGAACGGCGAGCGCCCGGCCAGGCTGTAGTAATTGCCCTTGGCGTAATGGCAGCCGGGCACGCTGCCGGGGCGCAGGCCGTCGATGCGCGCCGCGACGGCCTGGGCCTGCAGCCCGGCGCTGTTGACCAGCCGCTCGCAGCGCAGCGTCATCGGCTCGTCGCCGCCGACCCGCAGGGTCAGGCCGTCGGGATCGGCCGAACCGCCGAGGACCTCGGCGCCGAAGGCGATCGTGCCGCCAGCGCGCTCGAAGTCGCCCTGCAGCGCCAGCATCAGCGCGTGGCTGTCGACGATGCCGGTCGAGCCGCTGTGCAGCGCGGCCACGCAGCGCAGTGCCGGCTCGGCACGCATTGCCTCGGCGGCGTCGATCGGCTGTAGGTCCTCGACGCCGTTGCGCTGGCCGGTGGCCAGCAGCCGCTCCAGCGCGTCGGCCTGCGCCACGTCGGTGGCGACGATGAACTTGCCGCAGCGCCGGTGCGGCACGCCGTGGCTGGCGCAGAAGTCGTAGAGCAGGGCGCGACCGCGCACGCAAAGCTCGGCCTTCAGCGAGCCGGGTTCATAGTAGATGCCGGCGTGGATCACCTCGCTGTTGCGCGAGCTGGTGCCACAGCCGATGCTGCGCCCGGTTTCGAGCAGCAGGGTGTCCTGGCCCCGCTCGGCCAGCGCGCGCGCCACCGCCAGGCCGACCACGCCGGCGCCGATGACCACACAATCGACTCGTTCCATTCGAAGGCCTTCCGCAAGCCCTCAATTCTGACCGGTTGTGTCACGGTCCTGCGCCAGCTGCGCGAGCAGGCGGGTCTGCTCCAGGCCGAGGGCCTCGACCAGCGGGTCGAGCTGCTCGTCGGGTTGCCCGTCGACGATGGCCTGTTCGAGCCGAGACGCCGCCGCGGCCAGTGCCGGGGCGCCGAGCTGTGCGGCACTGCCCTTCAGGCTGTGCGCGATGCGGCGCGCCAGCACGCTGTCCTGCGCGAGCCGGGCCGCCTGCAACTGCGCAGCGGTGTCGGCCTGGGCCTCGCCGAAGCGGGCCAGCAGCGACCGGTACAGCGCCGCATTGCCGCCGGTCAGGCGCAGTCCGGCTTCCCGGTCCAGCACCGCGGGCGCTGCGGCCGCCGGCGCGTCGGGCCCGCTGTGGGCGGCTTCCGGCGGTGTGGCCGGGGCAAGCCGGGGCGGCGGAGGCGCGCTCAGCGTCGGGCTTGGTTGCGCAGTCGTGCCGCGGCGGACCCAGCGCAGCAACTTGGCGGTCAGGTCGGCGGGGTCGATGGGTTTCGCGATGTGGTCGTTCATGCCCGCTTCGAGGCAGTGTTCGCGGTCACTGAGCATCGCGTTGGCCGTCATCGCGAGGATGGGCAGGTTCGCCCCTTCGGGCCGCTTGCGCAGCGCCCGGGTGGCGCTCAGGCCGTCCATCACCGGCATCTGCATGTCCATCAGCACCACGTCGTAGGTTTGCTGGCCGACGCGTTCGAGGGCCACGGCGCCGTTCTCGGCCGTGTCCACCGCCAGGCCGAGCGCGGCGAGCAGCTCGGCGGCAACCTGGCGGTTCAGCTCGTTGTCCTCCACCACCAGGGCGCGGCAGCCCTTGAGTGCCGCGGCCTCGCCGAGGCCCTCGCCGTGGCTGGTGCTGGGGGTCATGCGCGCGGCGCTGTCGAAGACCAGTGCCAGCGCGTCGTACATCACCGAGGCCGTCACCGGCTTGGCCAGCACCCGCTGGATGCCGGCCGCCTTCGCGGCGGGCAGCAGCTCCGCATGATCGAAGCCGGTGACCAGCACCAGCGCCGGCGGATGGACGCAGCCCTGCGCGCGGATCAGGTCGGCCAGCTCGATGCCATCGATGTTCGGCATTTGCCAGTCCAGCAGCACCACGTCGAAGGGCTGCGCATCCGCTTCGGCGGCGGTCACCTCGCCGAGCGCCTGCAGCGCATCGGGGCAGGCCTGCGCCTCCAGACCCATCTGGTTCAGGAGGTCCTGGAGCACCTCGCGCGCCGTGGCATGGTCGTCCACCACCAGTGCG
>DAOLLE010000053.1:0-3449 GCA_035331205.1 Burkholderiaceae bacterium | reverse complement strand
CAGGAGGTCCTGGAGCACCTCGCGCGCCGTGGCATGGTCGTCCACCACCAGTGCGCGCTTGCCCTTGAGCGCGGCCGCGCGGGTCCAGGGCGCGATCACCGGCGTGCCCACGCCAAGGCGCACGGTGAACCAGAAGGTCGAGCCCTGACCGGGTTGGCTGCGCACGCCGATCTCCCCGCCCATCGCCTCGGCGAGGTGCTTCGAGATCGCCAGCCCCAGTCCGGTGCCGCCGAAGCGGCGGGTGATCGAGCTGTCGGCCTGCTGGAAGCGCTCGAACAGGCGCCCCTGCTGCTCGGCCGTCAGGCCGATGCCGCTGTCCTCGACTTCACAGCGCAGCAGCAGCGCCTCGCCGTCGCGCTGCTGCACGCGCGCACGGATGCAGGCGCCGCCCTGCTCGGTGAATTTCAGCGCATTGCCGCCCAGGTTCAGAAGAATCTGGCCGAGCCGCACCTGGTCGCCGATCAGTCGGCGCGGCACGTCCGGCGCCAGGTCGATCACCAGCTCCAGGCCTCTCGAGTTCGCGCGTTCGCTGAGTTGAACACCGACGGTGGCGAGCAGCTCCTCGAGGTCGAACTCGTGCCGGTCCAGTTCGAGTCGGCCGGCCTCGATCTTCGAGTAATCCAGCACGTCGTTGATCGTGCCCAGCAGCAGCTGGCCGGCGCCCTGGACCTTGCGCAGGTAGTCGCGCTGGCGCGGCGTCAGCTCGGTCTGCAGGGCCAGCAGGGTCATGCCGATGATCGCGTTCAGCGGCGTGCGGATCTCGTGGCTCATCGTGGCCAGGAAGGCGCTCTTGGCGGCGTTGGCCGCCTCGGCCGCTTCCTTCGCGCGCTTCTGCGGCGTCACGTCCGACATCGCCACGACCAGCCCGTCGGCGACCACCTGCCCGCCGATCAGCAGGCTCAGGCACCGGCCGTCGCGGGTGTGCACCTGGTACTCCTTCGGCTCGACGCGGCCTTGGCCGGCCAGGTTGGCCTCCACCGCGGCGTGCCATTCCTGCTGCACCTGCGCCCGGTAGGTCGGGTCCGGGTAGGCCCGCGGCCACCAGTCGTCGAGCGTGCGCAGTTCGCCCTCCTGGTAGCCGAACCAGTCGACGAAGCAGTGGTTCACCCGCGCGATCGCCTGCCCGCGCAGGTAGGCCATCGCCACCGGCGCGGCGTCGAACAGGGCGCGGACCTGCCGGTCGCGCTCGACCTGCGCCTCGGCCTCACGGGCGCGGATCAGGGCGGCCTCGGCGGCGCGGCGCGCGGTGACGTCGCGCGACAGCATCAGCACCCGCGTCGCCTGACCGTCGCCGGCCTTGAGTGCGGCGGAGAGTTCGAACCAGTGCTCGCTGCGGCCGATGGTCAGGCAGATGCTGCGCCCGCTGTCGCGGCCGTTCTTCAGGGTTGCGGCGATCGCGTCCATCACCGTCCAGGCGGCGCGCGCGGGCAGCACCTCCTCGACGCGTTGGCCGATCAGACGGCTGCGCTCGCCGACCAGCAGCTCGGGCGAGCTGCCGGCGAACACGTCGATGTAGCGGCCACTCGGATCGAATTCGAACAGCATGTCGGGGATCGCCGCCAGCGTGGCCGACAGGTTATGGCGCGCCGCTTCGGTCTCGGCGTGGGCCTTGGCCAGCGCGTCCAGCGTGTGCTGCAGGTCGCTGGTGCGTGCGGCGACTTCCCGGCGCAGCAGCACGACCCACAGGAGCAGCAGTGCCGCGGCAACGCCCAGCACCGCGAGGGTCCACCAGAATTCGCGGGGCAGCGAGGGCTGGGCGCCCAGCGGCGTGCCGATCCACTTGCGGCGCAGCGCGGCGTCCTCCTCGGGCCGGATGGCCCGCATGCCCTGCTCGACCAGCGCCAGCGTCGCCTGGTCGCCCTTGCGCACCCCGCGGTGGAACTGGCCGACGTAGAACTCGAAGGCCTTCTTGAATGCCTGGTTTGCGCCGGCGCGGTAGAGGTAGAAGTTGGCGGGCGCCTCGTCCAGGCAGAACACCTTGATCTCCGAGCGCTGCGCTGCGCTGATCAGCTCCTCGTAGTTCGCGTAGGTGCGCAGCGTTGTGATGCCGGCCTCGGTCAGCCGGTCGATGCAGGCGTCGCCCTCCTGCACCCCGACTTGAAAACCCTTGAGCGCGGAGACGCTGCGGATGCCGCTGATGTCGACGTGGGTAAAGATGTCCACCGGCAGGTCGGCATAGGGCACAGAGAAGTCGTAGTTCGCCTCGCGCAGCGGAGTGCGAAAGATCATGTCGATGACGTCGGCCCCTCCCTCGAGCAGGGTGCGCTGCGCCGTCGCCCAGTCGGTGGCGATGAGCTCGACGCGGACTTGGCTGCGCCGCTGCCACAGCTGCCAGTAGTCGACCAGGTAGCCCTCGATCTGGCCGTCGCCGTTGCGAAACAGGTAGGGCGGGTAGTTCTCGTCGGTGACGACGCGCAGCACCCGAGCCGACGCTGCGACCGTTGCTCCGACGGCGCTGGTGCTGGCGGCGGATGCGGGCGCAGCGTCTGCCGCCCAGGCGACGGCGCCGGCGAGGATCAGCAGCAGACCGGCCAGCCACGCCGCGAGCTGCCTGAGCCTGCGCCGAGCCGGGGCCACGTGCCGGTTCAGGCGCGTCCCGCTGTGCAGCCATGCCATCCAGATGTCCATGATCGATCGACCCACCTCCCGCAGCCTCGCCTCCCACCCAGGATGGGGTGATGACGGCTTCCCGGGACTGATTTTTTCGCCCAGTCCAGCATGGATTTTTTCAATTTTAGGCCGCCGTCCTGCCTGGTGGCGCCGCTGTGCTGAGACGTTACACCCAGGCCGGTCCAGCGCCCGCTGCGCTGCGACCACCACCTGGCGCGGCCTGCAGCCGGCCGGGGCCACGGGGCATCGGGCGACAATCGCGGCCCAGCGCGGCGGGCCGTGTCGGACTGCGCGGCCCGGTGCCGAGGCGGGGTCCGGGCCGGGTGCCGCCAAGCCACCAATCAGCCCAGGATGAAATCCCCATGGCTTTTGCCGACACCCTTGCCACCCTGCCGTCCATCGCCCGCCTGGCTGCGCTGCGCCTGCGCGACAGCGCGGGGCAGCTCGTGGCCACGATCGAGAACAAACCCGGCCAAGCCGGCTCGCTGGCCGTCTACCACGCCCTGGCCCAGCGCCACGGTGGCCAGATCACGCCGGCCGCCGCCGCCGAGGGCCTGGTGCTCTACGGCGAGCACAGCGCCGACGCGCAGGCCCGCCCCGGCGCGCACCCGAACATCGATCGGCTGATCGCCTGGGCGGCCGGCGCGGCCAGCCACGCGGTCGAACTCGTGCCCGCTGCCGATGCCCGAGTGAATTGATCCGGGCTGCCCCCGCCGCGCGAAGATCGCGGCATGGCGACGGACATCCACACCCGCTCGGTGGCCGACGCGCTGGCCAGCCTGCAGAGCGCGGCCGGCGGGCTGTCGAGTGCCGAGGCGGCGCGGCGGCTGCGTGAGCAC
>DAOLLE010000052.1:0-11225 GCA_035331205.1 Burkholderiaceae bacterium | reverse complement strand
TCGGATCCTCGCTGATTGAGCGTTCGTATCGTCGGGTCGACGCACGGCTTGGGAATACTCAGAACAGGCTGGCGGAGACCTGGACGACGTCGCCGTCCTGCAGGGTCTCGGTCATCGCGGGTTCGCTGGCGCGCACGCTGCCGTCCGCCGCGCGGCGGTGGACCTTGATGCCCTTGTCGGTGCCGCGGATCGTGAGGCCGCCGCCATTGGCCAGGGCCTGCATCAGGGTCATGCCGCGCTCCAGGCGCATCGCGCCGGGGCGCTGCACTTCACCGAAGATGTAGACCATTTGCTGGCGGTCGACGTACAGGGTGTCGCCGTTCTGGACCAGCGGGTCCTGGCCGTTGGTGTGGCCGGTGAAGAGGGTGGGCACGTCGATCGCGACACGGTACGGGCGACCGTCGCGGATGCCGGAAAGGGTGACCACGTCGGCGCCGCCGTTGGCGATGCCGCCGGCGGTGGCGAGCAGGTCGCTCATGCGCAGGCCCGCGGTTTCGAGCGGGTAGCGGCCCGGGCGGTTGACGATACCCAGCACGCTGACCTGGTTGCCACGCACCTGCATCACCAGCAGGCTGACCTGCGGCTGGCGCAGGAAGTTGCCCTTGAGCAGGCCGGTGGCGATAACACGCTCGGCCTCCTGCACCGAAAGGCCACCCAGGCGGATCTGGCCGAGCAGCGGGTAGCTGATCGTGCCACTCTCGTTGATGCGGGTCTCGAGGGTGAGGTCCTGGTTCTGGTAGACGTTGATGCGCACGACGTCACCCGCGCCCAGCACGTAGTCCTTCTTGGCATCCTGCGCCAGGGCCTGGGTGGGCCCGAAGGCCAGAGCGCACAAGGCCACCCAGACCATGAGCAGCCAGCGCAGGGCAGAAAGGGATCGCGCGTTGGAGGTAAGGCGGTGAGTCATGCGATTCGTTCGGTCGGTGTTTCCGGGATTCCCTGTCTTGTTGCGTCGTCGCGGCCATCGGGCTCGCTGGCGGGGCCGAGGCCCCGCGGGGTCACTGGCTGGCCGCCGGGGTCGGGGCGACGGCCGGGGCGTCCACGCCGCTGGCGCTGCCCGCCGCGGCTGTGGCGAATTGGCCCTTGTAGTCGATCTTGGCCGCAGCGCGAAGGCGCTTGATGTCCTCGGTCACGAGCTGACGCTTGCGGTCGTTGAGCAGGAAGGCCTCGATCGCGGGCTTGGCCGCTTCCTCACCCACCGGGGCGGCCTTGGCCCCGGTGATGAAGAGCACCGTCAGGCCGTTGGGCGCGGGGAAGGCAAAGGACTGGCCTTCGGCCATGCTGGCAATCTTGTCCACGATCGGCATCGGCAGGTTTTCCGGCGCCTGGGTGACGGCCCGGTTGGCGTATTTGATGTTTGCTGCCTTCAACGCGCCGGCCAGTTCGTCGGCGGATTTGATGCCCCCGAGTTTCTCGGCGAGCGCCTGACGCTGCTCGGCCGGCACCTCGATCAGAAACTCGTTGAACGAGTAAATGCGGCGCTGCGCAAACAGGGCCGGCTTGGTGGTGTAGTACTGCTTGATGTCTTCCGGCGTCGGCTTGGCCGCAGTTTCGGCGAGGCGATCGGCATAAGCGCGGGCGATGATTTCACGCTTGGCGGATTCGATGGCCGAAACCACCTTCGGATCGCGGTCGAGCTTTTGTTCGACGGCCTGCTGGATGGCGAGTTCCTGGTCGATCAGGCCCTCGAGCACCCGCTTGCTGGCGGCCGGAACCATCTCGGGGCTGATGCCGCGCTGGCGCTGCAACACGTCGTTGATCTGGTGGACCGAGATCTCTTCCTTGTTCACCTTGGCGGCCACCTGAGTGGCGCCACCGGACTTGCTGCCACCACCACAGGCGGCGAGCAGCACGGCGCAGGCGACGGCGCTCAGGGCCAGCGCGGCGCGCGAGGTGAACGAGACAGTGATCTTCGAGGTGGTGTGCATCATGGATTTGGCGGCTGCTCCCTGGACCGGTTCGCGGGTCTGAGCCCGTCGTCTGCCCATGGAATGGAGTGAAAAGCAAGGGGAACCGAGGTCATCTTAGCGGGGGTATCCCCTGACTCGACTCCCCCGGTTTGCAGGGCTGAAGGCCGCGTGGACAAGCGCCGTTAAGTCTGCACGGATGGGGTGTGAGGCTCATCACGCGAGCTCGAAAAATCCACGCAATTCGCGGCTCGCCGACCGCCCGATCGGCTTGCCAAAGTGCAGCGCGCGGGTCGGAAAAGAAACTTTGCCTCAGGGCAGGCAACCAACCGCGCACTCGGGCGTTCAAACAGGGAAGACCCCTCGCAGCCATGCCGCGGCACCGTGGCTTGGCCCCTTTGCCATGGCGCGTTTTTCTGATTTTTTCGAATTGCGATGCGTTGGTCCTGCACGCTTCGCAGGCGTGGCCCTGCTGGCCGGCGCGGTCTGGCTGGGCGGCTGCGCGGTGGCGGTGGACCCGGGCCAGCCGGCACGGCGAGCGGCGACGATCGCCACGCCCGCCCTGGCCCCCGAGCCGATGTACTTCTATCCGGAGCGTGGTCAGACGCCGGCGCAGCTCGACCGCGACCGCTACGAGTGCTACCGCTGGGCCGTGCAGCAAACCGGGTTCGACCCGGGGATGCAGGCGGTGCAGCGCGGCGCCGCACCGGCCGTCGAGCCTGCCCCGCGCGACGGCGGCGCGGTCGTGGCCGGTGCCGCCACGGGCGCGGTGGTAGGGGCGGCGGTGGCCTCGCCCCGCCATCCGGGCCCGGCGATGGTGCTGGGCGCGATCTTCGGCGGGCTGATGGGCGCCGCGGCGGAGGACAACCGTGCGCAGGCCATCGAGCAGCGCCAGCAGGCGCGCCGCCGCGACTGGGAGGCGCGGCAGTGGCCGCTGCAGGACTTTCGCCGAGCGATGTCGGCCTGCATGGGCGGGCGGGGCTACACGGTGCACTGAGCCGCCACCCACTGAATCGGAGACACCATGAAGATCGGATCGACCAGATTGCCCGCCCTCCGGGGCGGCTCGTTGCGCCCGCACGGGCTGCTCGGGCTGCTGCTGGCCGGCGTGGTGGCGGCCACCGCCCTGCCCGCTCAAGCGCAGCACCGCGATGGCGATCGCCACGAATTCGGCCGCCCGGTGCGCGTGCTGCCGCCGCGGGCGCAGTTCGTACCGTTCGGCGGGGTGCGTTACGGGTACCACGACGGGCGCTGGTACGCCCCCTACCGCGGGGGCTTCATGTTGGTGCGGCCACCCTATGGCGTGGTCGTGAGCGATCTGCCGGTCTTCGCGACGGTGCTGACAGTCGGTGCGGTGACCTACTGGTACGCCAACGACGTCTATTACCGCGCCGCACCGGGGGGCTTCGAGGTGGTGCCACCGCCCAGCGCGGCCCCGAGCGGCCCGGCGCCCAGCGAGCGCCTCTACATTTACCCGAACCAGGGCCAGAGCGCCGAGCGGCAGGCCAGCGACGAATACGAATGCCACCGCTGGGCCGTGGGCCAGAGCGGCTTCGACCCCACTGCGCAAGCCACCGCGGCCAGCGGCGTTGCCGACCCGGCGCGCAGGAGGGACTACCAGCGTGCGCAGTCGGCCTGCCTGGAGGGGCGCGGCTACACGGTGCGCTGAAGCAGGCGCGACGGCCGGCGTCAACGGCGGCGTCAGTGCGTGATGACGCGGGAGGTGTGCAGTGCGCGCGGCTCGGCTTCGAATTGGCGCGCCATGTGGGCCGCGATCCAGGCCTCGAAGTCGATCGGCCGGCCGGTCACGGCGTCACGCACCGCGCGAATGCCACTCCAGGAGAAGGTGCGCAGGTTGCCGCCCAGCTCGCAAAAGCACATCAGGCACATCAGCCGGGTGTGCACCCGCAGCAAGTAGACGCGGTGCGGCTGCGGATCGCCGTCGCAGGAGTCGTAGTCGATGCTCCAGTGCGCCAGGAATTCGCTCGGCGGCGGCAGCACCCCGGCGACTTCCTGCGACTCGCTCGCATCGCCCTCGTGCGGCCGAGCGGTCACCAACGCGGCCTGAGCCTCGGCGGGGCGCATCGCCTGCTGCGATTCGACGGCCGGCGAACCCTGCGCCGCCGCGGCCGAGGCCGACTCGGGCAGCTCAGCGGGCATCCCCCCGGGCAGCAGGGTGGCGAAATCGCTCGGCACCTCCATCGGCACCGTGTCCTCGAAGCCGATCGCCTCGGCGCGCATCGACCGGCGCGCGCGGCCCCGGCCGCCGAGCCGGTGCCCGATCCAGGCGCCAGCGGTGTTCAGGAAGAGGGAGGTGAGGGTCGTCATGGTCGGAATCGATCGGGGAAGTGTGGATTCGCTCGGCTGGGGACCTCAGGCTGCGGCCCAGGTCAGGGTCTGAACCGCCGCATCACCCTCGGCCGCCGGCTCCAGCGCATAGGCGGCAATCCAGGCGTCGAAATCGATGGGCTGGCCGGTCTGGGCGTCGCGCACCGCCTTGATGCCGCTCCACGACAGCGCCCGGATGCCGCGGCAGAACTCGACGTAGCAGGTCAGGCACATCAGCCGCGGGTGCACCTGCAGCACGCGCACCGTCTCGTTGTGCACCTCGCTCTCGTGCGAGGCGTAGTCGACCTGCCAGCGCGCGATGCAGGCCTGCGGCTCCGGCAGCGTCAGCAGCGGCACCTGCCGCTCGCTGCCCTGCGCGCGGCGCCCCGAGCCGGGAATCACCGACGACAGCTGGCTGAGCATGTCCAGGCGGATCGTGTCCTGAAAGTCCTGGTGCTCGACCCGATCGTCGTCGGCGACCAGGCTGCTGCGCAGCACCGCTGCGATCTTGCAGCCGAGCAAGGCGCCCGCTGCGCTGAGGAGGAGGTTCGTCAGGTGAGCCATGGCCGCTAGATTGCGGCAGCTCGTCGATCCTGGGTAGCCAGCGAACTTGTGAGGTTCGCCACAGGATGTATGGGATGCAAGCGGCGCCGGGAGTCAGGCCCTCGGCCAACCACCGGGAGTGCGCCGACAGGACACGGCGGTCCGGTACAAGGCGAATCGGTCTGGCGACCGAACCGCGGCTGTTTGGCGGAAGAGGTGGGATTCGAACCCACGAACGGTTGCCCGTTGCCGGTTTTCAAGACCGGTGCAATCGACCACTCTGCCACTCTTCCGCGGTCAGGCCCGGAGTGTATTCGCAGTCTCGGGCGTCTCACCGACGCCATCGGGCAGGGTGGCAGTTTTCACGCCCCGCGCGGCAATGACACGATCGGATGCGCCCGCTTACGGCCTGAAGAAACAGAGCCGAACGGCAGATTCAGCCGGGACGCTGCGCCTGCTCGCAAGCCACCGAGATCAGCTCGCGCCGGCCGCCGTCGACGCGCGCGGCGCTCAGGCGCCCGCCCCAGACGCAGCCGGTGTCCAGCGCCAGCAGGTCCGGGCGGTCGAGCAGGCCCAGGGTCGACCAATGGCCAAAGGCGATCGGCGTGCCGGCGCTGCGGCGCCCCGGCACATCGAACCAGGGCATCAGGTGGGGCGGCGCGCCATCGGCCCCCTCCTTGACCTTGAAGTCCAGCGTGCCGTCGGCTTCACAAAAGCGCAGGCGGGTGAAGGCGTTGATCGCGAAGCGCCAGCGGTCGGCGCCGCGGAGGTCGTCGCGCCAGCGCGCCGGCTCGTTGCCGTACATCACCTGCAGGAAGCCGGGCAGGTCGGGGCCGGTGAGCAGCGCATGCAGCTCACCGGCCAGCGCCAGGGTCTGGGCGGCATCCCACTGCGGGGGTACGCCGGCGTGCACCATCAGCCAGCCGTGGGCCTGCACGGCCAGACGCTGGGCACGCAGCCAGTCGAGCCAGTGATCGCGCCGCGGACTGGTCAAGATGGCGTCGAGCGTGTCGCTGCGGTGCAGCTTGCGCACGCCGTGGGCCACCGCCAACAGGTGCAGGTCGTGGTTGCCGAGCAGGCAGCTGGCCGCATCGCCAAGGCCGGCCAGGCGTTCGAGCACGGGCAGCGAGCAGGGGCCGCGGTTGACGAGGTCGCCCAGCAGGTAGAGGCGGTCGCGCGAGGGCGAGAAGTCCAGCGCCGCGAGCAGGCGCTCGAAGGCGTCGCAGCAGCCCTGGAGGTCTCCGACGAGGTAGATCATGCGTGGATTCTGCTACGCTCTTCGCCCGCTGTTACTCTGGCGCGGACGTCGCTCCGTGCCCGCCATGGACGTCGCGATCCTGATCTTTCTCATCCTGCTCAACGGCGTGTTCGCCATGTCGGAGATGTCGCTGGCCGCCAGCCGCAAGGCGCGGCTGCAGGTGATGGCAGAAAGCGGGGACGCGGGTGCGATCGCCGCGATGGCGCTGCACGACAGCCCGACGCAGTTCCTCTCGACGGTGCAGATCGGCATCACCTCGATCGGCGTGCTCAACGGCATCGTCGGCGAGGCGGCCTTCTCCGACCCGCTGGCACACTGGCTGCGAAGCGTGCTGCCGATCCACGACCGGGCGGCGGACATCACCGCCACCGGGCTGGTGGTGCTGGCCATCACCTTCGTGACCATCATCTTCGGCGAGCTGGTGCCCAAGCGCATCGGCCAGATGCACCCGGAGACGGTGGCCCGCCTGGTCGCGCAGCCGATGACCTGGCTGTCGGCCGCGGCGCGCCCCTTCGTCAAGCTGCTGTCGGGCAGCACACAGGCGGTGCTCAAGCTCTTCGGCCTGCGCGACAACCAGTCGCGTGGCGTGACGGAAGAAGAGATCGCCGCGAGCCTGGAAGAAGGCCTGGACGCCGGCGTCATCGAGGCGCACGAGCACCAGATGGTGCGCAACGTGTTCCGGCTGGACGACCGGCAGATCGGCTCGATGATGATCCCGCGCGGCGACATCGCCTGGCTGGAAGTGGCCGCCCCGCGCGAGGAGATTCTGGCCCAGCTGGCCGAGCACGGCCACTCGCGCTACCCGGTGTGCCGCGGCGGGCTCGACGAGGTGCTGGGCGTGGTCACCGCGCAGCAGCTGCTGATGCAGCTGGCCGCCTCGCGTGAGCTGGTGCTCACCGACGCGATGCAGCCGGCGGTGTTCGTGCCCGAGACGCTCTCGGGCATGGAGCTGCTGGAGCACTTCCGCGCCTCGGCGGTGCAGATGGTCTTCGTCGTCGACGAGTACGGCGTGGTGCAGGGCGTGATCACGCTGCGCGACGTGCTGGAGGCCATCACCGGCGAGTTCACCCCGCAGCAGGCCGAGGACGCCTGGGCGGTGCAGCGCGAGGACGGCTCCTGGCTGATCGACGGGCTGATCCCGGTGCCCGAGTTGAAAGACCGCCTCGGACTCAAGCAGCTGCCCGACGAAGACCGCGGCCGCTACAACACCCTGGCCGGCATGGTGATGCTGCTGCTCGGGCGCCTGCCCCAAACCACCGACGCCGTCGAATGGGATGGTTGGCGCTTCGAGGTCGTCGACCTGGACGGCAAGCGCGTCGACAAGGTGCTGGCCTGCCAGATTCCCCCATCAGGAGACCCGCTTTGACGTCCCCTCGCCCCAACGGCGCCGCCCATCCCAGCCCCTCCGGTCAGCCCGATCCCCTGCCCGGCACCCCACCCACCGCGGGCCTGTACCGCGAGGTCGTGCTGGTCGACCGCCACAGCCACGCGGGCAAGCGCGTGCTGCCGGTGACCGACTGGCGCATCGCCGCCGAGATGAACGCGGTGTTCATCACCGGCGCGGAATTCCCTGCCGCGGCACGCGAACTGCCGATCGCCTTCGTGCCGGTCGGCCGGGGCGCCGACGGCAAGCCGCAGGTCACCGCGGTGGTGCTGACTGGCCTGCGCGAGCGCGAGAACCTGCTCGTCAGCGCCGAGGGCCGCTGGGACGCCGGCTTCCTGCCCGCCTTCCTGCGCCGCTACCCCTTCGCCTACGTGCGCAGCGAGGGCGAGCGCTTCAGCCTGGCGGTGGACGCGGCCTGGCCGGGTTTCAACGACAGCGAGGGCCAGCCGCTGCTGACCGAGCAGCACGAGCCCAGCGCCTTCCTGGTCGAGATCATGAAGTTCCTCGACGCCTTCGAGGAAGAGTCGGCGCGCACGCGGCGCTTCTGCGAGCGCCTGGTCGAGCTCGACCTGTTGCGCGGCGGGGAGATCAACGGCCAGAGCGCCGACGGCCAGCCGGTTCAGGCCCATGGCTTCTTCATGGTCGACGAGGCCAAGCTGCGCGCCCTGCCCGACGAGGCGGTGCTGGAGCTGCACCGCAACGGCGTGCTCGGGCTCATCCACACCCACCTGGTGTCGATGGGCCACGTCGAAGGCCTGGCGCGGCGACTCAACGCGCGGCACTGAGGCCACGGCCGACCCGGGCGCTGACCCGGTCGGCCGGCGGGGCTTGCCCCCGCCGCAGGATCACCAGCTCACTTCGCGGTCCGGGGTCGAACCGATCTTGTGGATCGACAGGTCGGCGCCCTCGTACTCCTCTTCCTGCGACAGGCGCAGGCCGACGAAGCCCTTGATCGCGCCGTAGACGCCGAAGCCGCCGATCAGCGCCCAGGCCACCGCCATCACGGTGCCCAGCAGCTGGGCGCCGAAGCTGACCCCGCCGATGCCGCCCAGCGCCTGCTGGCCGAAGATGCCGCAGGCCAGGCCGCCCCAGGCGCCGCACAGGCCGTGCAGCGGCCACACGCCCAGCACGTCGTCGATCTTCCAGCGGTTCTGCGTCAGCGTGAACAGGCTCACGAAGATCGCGCCCGCCACGCCACCGGTGACCAGCGCACCGGCCGGGTGCATCAGGTCCGAGCCGGCGCAGACGGCCACCAGCCCGGCGAGCGGGCCGTTGTACGCAAAGCCCGGGTCGTTGCGGCCCATCAGCACCGCCACCAGCGTACCGCCCACCATCGCCATCAGGGAGTTGACCGCCACCAGGCCGGAGATCTTGTCCAGCGTCTGCGCGCTCATCACGTTGAAGCCGAACCAGCCCACTGCCAGCACCCAGGCACCCAGCGCGAGGAAGGGGATGCTCGACGGCGGGTGCGCGCTCATCACGTGGCCGCCCTTGCCGTCCTTGCGGTAGCGCCCGGCGCGCGCGCCCAGCAGCAGCACCGCGGCCAGGCCGATCCAGCCACCCACCGCGTGCACCACCACGCTGCCGGCGAAGTCATGGAACTCGGCGCCGAACCAGCCCTTGAGCAGGGCCTGAATGCCGAAGCGGCCGTTCCAGGCCACGCCTTCGGACAGCGGGTAGATCACGCCCACGATCACCGCGGTGGCCAGCAGCTGCGGGCCGAAGCGCGCGCGCTCGGCGATGCCGCCGGAGACGATCGCCGGGATCGCGGCCGCGAAGGTCAGCAGGAAGAAGAACTTCACCAGCTCGTAGCCGTTCTTCGCCGCCAGCGCCTCGGCACCGGTGAAGAAGCTCACGCCATAGGCCACGCTGTAGCCGACGAAGAAATAGACGATCGTCGAGATGGCGAAGTCGACCAGGATCTTGACCAGCGCGTTGACCTGGTTCTTCTTGCGCACCGTGCCAAGCTCGAGGAAGGCGAAGCCGGCGTGCATCGCAAGCACCATGATGGCGCCCAGGAGGATGAAGAGCGCATTCGCGCCCTGTTGGAGGGAGGAATCCATGGCGGGGAGGCTGGGTGGGCCGGGCTGAAACAGGGCCACCCACGCACCGGAACCAGGCGGCGCGCACCACGAAAGCAATAAATGGGCCACAAAGGTGCATTTGTTGATCAAAATGCACCGCCAGAGGGGATTGACCACACAGCGGCCCACGCCCAGTCGGACACCCGCCCCAAACAGCGCCACCTCGGTGCAGTTTCACTGCGCGCAAGCACCATCTTGGTGCTTGCGCGCACCAGATTTGCGCAATTCATCCCCCGAGCGGAATAAGACCGCGGGCATCGCCCTCAGACCCCAAGGTGGGGCGGCAGGGTGGCTACAATGCGCCCGCCCCGGCTGCACCAGTCGCGCCGAGGCAGTCGATCCGACTCCCCTTGACGACCGTGCTTCAGCTCGTTCGACTGGCATCCTTGCAACGAGGCGCTGCAGGCTGAAGACGCTCCGCCCGATGTGGGCGACACCCGATGACCTTTGATGATCTGGGCCTGGCCCAGCCGATTCTTCGTGCCGTGCACGAGGAAGGCTACGAGATTCCCACCCCGATTCAGCAGCAGGCCATTCCGGCCGTGCTGGCCGGTGGTGACCTGCTGGCCGGCGCACAGACCGGCACCGGCAAGACCGCCGGCTTCACGCTGCCGATGCTGCACCGCCTGGCCGCCACGCCGGCGCCGCGCGACGCGCGTGGCCGCGTGGCGATCCGCGCACTGATCCTCACACCCACCCGCGAGCTCGCCGCGCAGGTGGAGGAGAGCGTGCGCACCTACGGCAAGCACCTGTCGCTCACCAGCATGGTGATGTTCGGCGGCGTGGGCATGGGTCCGCAGATCGACCGGCTGCGACGCGGCGTGGACATCCTGGTGGCCACCCCCGGGCGGCTGCTGGACCACCACCAGCAGGGCACGCTGAACCTGAGCCAGGTCGAGGTGTTCGTGCTCGACGAGGCCGACCGCATGCTCGACATGGGCTTCATCCACGACATCAAGAAGGTGCTGGCCATCGTGCCGGCGAAGAAGCAGAGCCTGCTGTTCTCCGCCACCTTCAGCGACGAGATCAAGACCCTGGCCGACCGGCTGCTGAACAAGCCGCAGGTCATCGAGGTGGCGCGGCGCAACACCACCGCCGAGACGATCGCCCAGAAGGTGATCCCGGTGGGCCGTGAGCGCAAGAAGGAGCTGCTGGCACACCTGATCCAGAGCCAGGATTGGCACCAGGTGCTGGTCTTCACGCGCATGAAGCACGGCGCCAACCGGCTGACCGAGTACCTGAACAAGGTCGGCATCACCGCGATGGCAATCCACGGCAACAAGAGCCAGGGCGCGCGCACCAAGGCGCTGGCCGAGTTCAAGAGCGGCGAGCTGCCGGTGCTGGTGGCCACCGACATCGCCGCGCGCGGCATCGACATCGACCAGCTGCCGCACGTCATCAACTTCGAGCTGCCCAACGTGCCCGAGGACTACGTGCACCGCATCGGCCGCACCGGCCGTGCCGGCGCGCAGGGCGAGGCGCTGTCGCTGGTCTGCGTCGACGAGGAAGGCTTCCTGGCCGACATCGAGAAGCTGATCAAGCGCAGCATCCCGCGCGAGGTGGTGCGCGGCTACGAGCCCGACCCGGGCGAGAAGCCCGAACCGATCCAGCTCGGCCGGCGCACGCTCAATGGCTCGCTGGGGCCACGTCAGGGCGGGCGGGGCGGCTCGGGTGGCGGCCAGGGCCGCGGCGACAGCGCCCGTCGCGACGGCGGGGGTGGC
>DAOLLE010000051.1:0-11408 GCA_035331205.1 Burkholderiaceae bacterium | reverse complement strand
CACACGCCGCAGATGCGCTGCGCGAAGGCCCAGGCCTCGCGCGGGTCGCGGCCCTGCAGGATGATCTCGATGCCGCGCACCATCGTGCCCGAGCTCCAGGCGCCGGTGATGGCGCCCTCGGCCGAGGTCTCGGCCTCGATGCGCAGGTGGCCTTCGATGCGGGTGATGGGGTCGACGACGACTCTCTTGGTCATGTTCGTTCAGTCCAGAAGATTGTCTGCAACGAGCTCCAGCAGGCTCTCGACCTTGCGGTTCCAGTGCGCCTGCTTGGCGCCCATCTCCAGCGTGATGCGGCACTGGCCGCAACTGGTGACGAAGCGCTCGGCGCCGGTGGCTTCGACCTGCGCCCGCTTGATCTCGAAGACCTTGTGGCGCAGCGGCGCGGCCCGCTGGTTGGACACGACCCCGCCGCCGCCGCCACAGCAGTAGCCAAGCAGGCCGTGGTCCTTCATCTCGATCAGCTCGAAGCCCAGCGCGGCCACCACCCGGCGCGCCGCCGCCTCCAGCCCACCCCGGCGCACGATCTGGCAGGGGTCGTGGAAGGTGGCGGTGGCGCCGATCGACTTGACCTTGATTGTGCCGGCGCTGAGCTGTTCGTCCAGGTACTCGGTCATGTGCACCACCCGCACCGGCAGTTCACGCCCATACCACTTGGCCGCCTCCCAGCGCGCCGCGCCATAGGCATGGCCGCACTCGGGCAGCAGCACGGTGCGCGCGCCGATCTTCACTGCGGTGTCGATCAGGGCGCGGGTGAGCCGCTCCTGCAACTCCATGTCGCCGTTGTTGAAGCCGATGTTGCTGGCGTCGAAGCCGCCCTGGTGCATCGTCCAGCTCTGGCCGGTCTTCAGGCGCACCTGGTTGAGGATCTTGGCCGCCGCCGCCAGGGCCTTGGTGTGGTCACCCAGCTCGGCCGGCGCGGCGGTGACCAGCACATCAGCCCGCTCCAGGTCGCAGGGGATCGGCACGCCGTGCGCCTCGGCCACCTCGGCCAGGATGTCCGGCAGGTCCTCGGCCGGCGTTGCGGGGCTGCCCCACTGGCGGGCGGTGCGGTCCATCAGCGCCAGGCGCTCGGGGATCAGACCGGCCTTGAACATGCCATGGCGGGCCTCCTTGACCAGCTCGGCGATGTCGATGCCCATCGGGCAGACCATGGTGCAGCGCCCGCACATCGAGCAGCTGTCGTAGATCAGCTCTTGCCACTGCTGCAGCTCGGCGATGCTCGGCGCCTTGACCAGCCCGAGCGCGCGCACCAGCGGCGCGAAGGGCGAGGCCTCGCGGAAGTAGGCGCGGCGGAAGAGCTCCAGCTTGTAGACCGGCGTGTGCTTGGCCTCGCCCGAGGCGGCATGGAAGTGGCAGGCCTCGGCGCACAGGCCGCAGCGCACGCAGCTCTCCATGTGCAGCGCGGCGGTGACGCCGAACTCGCGCACGAAGCTGCGCATCGCGGCATCGACGCGGGCCTGGTCAGACTGGCTGCCCTGCTGGTCGTAGTTGGGCTTGCCCGCTGGCTTGGCCGCAACGGGAACGGAAGTGACGGATGTGGCGGGGGCGCTCATGCCTTGACTCCCCGGTGGCTGAAGCGCAGGCCGGTGGCACCGCGCGAAAGGGCGAACAGGAAGGCGTGCATCAGCTTGCCAAACGGGAACCAGATCAGCAGCGCGGCGATGCTCAGCAGGTGCAGCGCCAGCAGCGTTTCATAGCGCCCGCCGACCGGGTTGGCCGCCAGCAGGCCGGTGAGCACGGGCAAGAAGGTCACCGCCCAGCTCAGGTAGTCACCGGCATGCGACAGCAGCCGCTGCACCGGGTTGGTCATGCGCCGCACCAGCACCGCCAGCAGCGACGCGAAGGTGATGGCGCCGACGATGGCGACCAGGTTGGTCGGCAGCGACGGCCAGCTCAGCCCGAGCAGCTCCTGGAAGAACAGGATGTGCGGCCCCAGGCCGAAGACCACGATGGCCAGGCCGAGGTGGAAGACGTAGCTGTTGACCGTCACGAACAGCGTGGCCGGCATGAACTCGCGGCGCGGCCACATGCGCCGCACGATGGTGCGCAGCGCCCCCAGCCAGCCGGGCGGGGCGCCCTCACGGGCTGGCGAGAGATCGCGCAGGCGCGGCAGCAGCAGCACGCCCACCAGGCGCCAGAGCACGCCGAAGACGAACACGGTCATCGCGGCCTCCAGGGCGGGGCCGCGGGCGAAGTCGAGCAGTTCGAGGGCTGTCCAGTCCATCATTCACTCCTGCGTCGGCTCGGTGGATCCGGTCTGGCCCACGCGCTGGCGGGCCACCACCGCAGCGCCCGCGCCCAGCACGGTGCCGCCCGCCGCGGCAATGCCGATCACGCGGCCGCGCTTCTTCGTCGGGGCCGGCAGCGGTTTGTAGAGGCCGCCGCGGTCCCAGAACCTCGGCTCCGAGCAGCCGATGCAGCCGTGGCCGGACTGGATCGGGAAGGAGGTGCCGCCGTTCCACTTCAGCGACGCGCAGGCGTTGTAGGTCACCGGGCCCTTGCAGCCCAGCTCGTACAGGCACCAGCCGCGGCGCGCACCCTCGTCGTCGAAGGCCTTGGCGAATTGGCCCCTGTTGTAGAACGGGCGGCGGTAGCAGCGGTCGTGGATGGTCTCGCCGAAGAAGGCCTTGGGGCGACCGAGCTGGTCCAGCTCTGGCAGCGCGCCGAAGCTCAGGAAATGCGTCAGCGTGCCCGCCATGGCCTGCGGCATCGGCGGGCAACCGGGGATGTTCACCACCGGCTTGCCCTTGACGAGCTGCGAGATCGGCACCGCGCCGGTGGGGTTGGGCGCCGCCTCCGGCAGGCCGCCATAGGCCGCGCAGGTGCCCACCGCAATCACCGCGGCCGCGTTGGCCACCGTCTCGGCCAGCATGGCCTCGTTGGTCATGCCGGCGATCACCGAGTAGACGCCGCCCGCGGCCAGCGGCACCGAGCCGTCGACGACGACCAGGTACTTGCCGGCGTTCTCCTTCATCGCCGCGTGGCGGGCCGCCTCGGCCGCTTCGCCGCTGACCGACTGCAGCGTGTGGTGGTAGTCCAGCGAGATGAAGTCGAAGATCAGGTCCTCCAGGCTGGGGCTGAAGGAGCGCGTGAGCGACTCGGTGCAGCCGGTGCACTCCTGGAAGGACAGCCAGATCACCGATTGGCGCCGGGCCTTGGCCAGACCATCGGCCATCTGTGCGGCCATCGCCGGGGCCAGCCCCATCGCGCTGGCCATGCAGGCGCTGAACTGCAGCAGCGTGCGGCGGGTCAGGCCGCGCCGCTGCAGGTGTTCGCCCAGCGTCGGGGTGGGCACCAGCGACAGGGGTTCATCGGATCTCATCGACACACTCCTCGCGGCTGCAGGGCCGCCAGTCCTGATTCCGGGGTTCGGCTGCGCTTTCGGGTGCTGGCCGGGCGCCGGCCCAGTCGGCCAGCGTGCGCTGAACCGCTTCACACAGCGGTGCGAAGGCGCTCGCCACGACTGCCGACAGCGCCAAGCCCACCGCGGTGCTACCGGGCTCCACCGCCACCAGCGCGCGCCGCGGCGGCAGCCGGTCGACCAGCGCGGCGGCACCGAGCAGGTCGGCCAGCGCCAGCTCGTGCGCGCTGCGCTTGCGCCCGCCGAGCTGGGCGTCCATCGCAGCGCCCTCGAAGACCCGCACCGTGCCCGGCTCGGCGCCGAAGCGAGCGGCGTCAACCACCAGCAGCGCGTCGGCCGCTTCGATCTCCGGCAGCAGGCTCAGGCCGAGGGTGCCGCCGTCGCGCCAGCAGGCTGTGATGCCCGGCGGCGTGTGCCGCTCGGCGAGCGCCTCGACCACCAGTGGCCCGGCGGCATCGTCGCCGAGCAGGCGATTGCCCAGACCCAGCACCAGTGCCCGTGCCGGCGGTGAGCCGGCGCCGGCGGTCTGGTGGGGAACGAGTGGCGACAGCGCGACAGGGCTGCCGTCGTTCGTCGCATCGATGTGAAGGGCCGCCATCGTGGCTTGTCTCCGATCGTGGGGCCCGGCCCGGCGGTGGGAGCGCCGCGAGCGGGGCAGGGCCATGGCACGGTAACCCGCCGGGGTGTGACCGATTTGACAAGCATCAACCCGCTCCCCGGGTTACGCCCCTACCCGGAAGAGCTAGCCCGGCGCATTCGCCACAGTCGTCGGGGCCCGATCGGCCCAGAATCCGACGCCATGTGCCTGGCCTTTCCGATGTGCATCCGGTCGATCGATGGCCTGTCGGCCACCTGCTCCGCGCGCGGCAGCGAGCGGGCGGTCAGCCTCTGGCTGTTGCAGGGCGAGCCACTGGCGGTGGGCGACTGGCTGCTGGTCCACCTGGACCGCGCGATCCGGCGCATCAGCCCCGAGGAGGCCGATGCCGCCTGGGCGCTGTTCGACGAGATCCTGGCCGCGGTGCAGCCGCAAGCGGTGGACTGATCCCTGCGGGTTGGGCCGCCCCTTCAGCGGGGCGGGACGCGAACGCTGGGCCGGGCCGGGCCGAAATGGCGCTTCAGCGCGGGCTGACCGGGGCATCGTCGACAATTCGGGGATGAGTGATTCCGCCGCCCCGTCCACCGCCGCCGCGCCGCGCATCGGCTTCGTTTCCCTTGGCTGTCCGAAAGCCCTCACGGACAGTGAGCTGATTCTCACCCAGCTCAGCGCTGAGGGCTACACCACCAGCAAGACCTTCCAGGGCGCCGACCTGGTGATCGTCAACACCTGCGGCTTCATCGACGATGCGGTCAAGGAGAGCCTGGACACCATCGGCGAGGCGCTGGCGGAGAACGGCAAGGTCATCGTCACCGGCTGCCTGGGCGCCCGCGCCGATGCTCAGGGCGGCAACCTGGTGCAGGGCGTGCACCCCAGCGTGCTCGCGGTCACCGGCCCGCACGCGACGCAGGAGGTGATGGACGCGGTGCACGCCCACGTGCCCAAGCCGCACGACCCCTTCGTCGACCTGGTCCCAGCCACCGGCATCAAGCTCACGCCCAAGCACTACGCCTACTTGAAGATCAGCGAGGGCTGCAACCACCGCTGCTCCTTCTGCATCATCCCCGGCCTGCGCGGCGACCTGGTCTCGCGCCCGGTGGGTGACGTGCTGGGCGAGGCGCAGCGGCTGTTCGAATCCGGCGTCAAGGAGCTGCTGGTCATCAGCCAGGACACCTCGGCCTACGGGGTGGACGTCAAGTACCGCACCGGCTTCTGGGACGGCAAGCCGGTCAAGACCCGCATGCTGGACCTGGTGGCCCGCCTGGGCGAGTTGGCCAAGCCGTTTGGCGCCTGGGTGCGGCTGCACTACGTCTATCCCTACCCGCACGTGGACGAGGTGATCCCGCTGATGGCCGAGGGCCTGGTGCTGCCCTACCTGGACGTGCCCTTCCAGCACGCCCACCCCGACGTGCTCAAGCGCATGAAGCGCCCGGCCAGCGGCGAGCGCAACCTGGAACGCATCCAGGCCTGGCGCGCCGCCTGCCCGCAGCTGGTGGTGCGCTCGACCTTCATCGCCGGCTTCCCGGGCGAGACGGAGGATGAGTTCCAGTACCTGCTCGACTTCCTGCAGGAGGCGCAGATCGACCGCGCCGGCTGCTTCGCCTACTCGCCCGTCGACGGTGCTGCGGCCAACGCGCTGCCCGGCGCGCTGCCGGACGCGGTTCGCGAGGAGCGCCGCGCGCGCTTCATGGCGGTGGCCGAGGCGGTGTCCACCGCCAAGCTGGCGCAGCGCATGGGCGCGACGATGCAGGTGCTGGTCGACAGCGCCCCGGCCCTGGGCCGCAAGGGCGGCGTGGGGCGCACGTATGCAGACGCGCCGGAGATCGACGGCACGGTCAAGATCCTGCCGCCCACCAAGGCCTCGAAGACGATGAAGGTGGGCGAGTTCGTGCGCGTGCGCATCGTTGGCACGTCCGGGCACGATCTGGTCGGCGAGCTGGTCTGATCGGACCCGGCAGGGCGGCCCGCCGGGTCGCCCGCCTTGCGGAGGATGGCGATGCGCAGGATCTCGGGCTGCGGATTCGGTCGGTGGGTCGCGAGGTGGGCGGCGATCGCTGCGGCGGCGCTGCCCGTGCTGGCAGCGGCCCAGACTGCGGTGGCCGACTTTGCCGCCGCCCCGCCGTCGGGGGCCTACGCCTTTCCCAGCCGCACGCCGCGGACCTTGCCCGAGCTGTTGCGTGGCGGGGGAGAGCCGCAGTCCATCATCGGCCACCTGGACCTGCCGCCGGGTGGGGCGGACGGGGGCCGCGTGCCGGCGGTGGTCTTCATGCATGGCTCGGGGGGGCTCTTCGACGCGATGCGCGGCTACTGGCCCCGCTTCTTCAGCCGCCAGGGTTACGCGATGCTGGCGCTGGACACCTTCAGCCCGCGCGGCGTCCGGAGCACCGCGGAGGACCAGTCGCAGGTGCCCCCGGCGGCGGATGTGGCCGACGTCTACGCCGCGCTGCGCCTGCTGGCCAGCCACCCGCGCATCGACCCCGACCGCATCGCGCTGATCGGCACCTCGCGCGGCGGCACCGCGACCTGGCGGGCGGCGCTGCAGCGGGTGATCGACAGCCAGCCCGGTTCCGCGCGCTATGCGGCCTTCCTGCCGATGTACTCCGGCGGCTGTGCGGGCAGCCTGCGGGTCGCCGTTCAGCCCGGCGTTTTCGGCCCCGCGCCGATGCTCTGGCTGCACGGCGACGCGGACGACTACGCCCCCATCGAGCCCTGCCAGGACTTCGCGCGGGAGATCGGTGCGGCGGGCATTCCGGTGACCTTCCTGACGCTGCCCGGTGCGGGCCACAAGTTCGACGCCGATTCCGAGCGCCGCATCATCGTACGCCGCGCCCAGGCCATCCGCGCTGGCTGCCCGCTCGAGTTCGACATGACAGCTTTCACCCACCGCGACCGCCGCAGCGGCCAGACCCTGTCCAAAGACGCCCTGAGCGAGGTCTATCGCAGCGAATGCACCACACTCGGCGCCAGCATCCAGGGCAACCACGCCGCCCGCGACACCGCCGCGGCGAAGATCGTCGAATTCCTGCGCGGCGTCTTCGGCCGCTGACCGCCAGCGTTCCCTCTCATTGAGCACCATGTCCATCGAATCCAACGACCGCACCGAGCCCGTCGACGCCCTCGCCACCCGCCTGATCCACCACCCCTACCGCGCACCGGCGGACTGGGACGCCATCCCGCCCGGGGTGTTCAAGGCCTCGACGGTTTTCTTCCCGAACGTGCAGGCGCTGCGCGAGCGGCGCTGGATCGACAAGAGCGCCTACACCTACGGCCTGAAGGGCACCCCCACCACCTACACGCTGGAGGCGCGCCTGGCCGAGCTGGAGGGCGCCGAGCACGTGATGCTGCTGCCCAGCGGGCTCGCGGCGATCACGCTGGTCGACCTGGCGCTGCTCAAGGCCGGCGATGAAGTGGTGCTGCCGGACAACGTCTACGGCCCCAACCTCGCCCTGGCCCAGCACGAGCTGCGCGGCTGGGGCATCGGCCACCGCATGTACGACCCGCTGGACATCGCCTCGCTGGCCCAGGTGCTGACGCCAGCGACGAAGCTGGTCTGGCTGGAGGCGGCCGGCTCGGTGACGATGGAGTTCCCGGACCTGCGCGGTCTGGTGCGCTGCGTGCGTGAGCGGGCCCCGCAGGCGCTGATCGCCATCGACCACACCTGGGGCGCCGGGCTGGCCTTCAAGCCCTTTGACCTCGCGAGCGGGGAAGAGGATGGTCAGGCGGTGGACATCGCCGTGCACGCGCTGACGAAGTTTCCCTCCGGCGGCGGTGACGTGCTGATGGGCTCGGTGGCCTGCCGGGATCAGGCCCTGTACGAGCGGCTCAGCTGGGCGCACAGCCGCCTGGGCTTCGGCGTCGGCGCCGACGACGCTGCGGCCATCCTGCGCGGCCTGCCGACGATGGACCTGCGCTACCGCGCGCAGGACCAGGCCGCCCGGCAAATCGCCGCCTGGGCGCAGACGCGGCCCGAGTTCGCCCGCGTGCTGCACCCGGCGCTGCCGGGCTCGCCCGGTCACGAGCACTGGGCCGCCCACTGCACGCTGGCCGCCGGCCTGCTGACGCTGGAGATGCAGCCGCGCTACACGAGCGCGCAGGTGGACGCCTTCATCGACGCGCTGCGGCTGTTCCGCATCGGCTGGTCCTGGGCCGGCCCGGTCAGCCTGGTGGCGCCCTACGAGGCCCGGCGCATGCGCCAGCTGCCCACGCCCTACCAGGGCACGCTGGTACGGCTGTGCATCGGGCTGGAGGGTGTGGGCGACCTGATCCGGGATCTGGAGCGGGCGCTGGCGGTGTTGCCGGCCTGAAGGTTCAGGGCCGCGGCATCACTCCTTGCCGCTGCTCGACACCTTGTGCCGCATCAGCCGGCCCTGTTCGCGTTCCCACTCACGGTCTTTGATCGTGTGGCGCTTGTCGTGCTCGCCCTTGCCCTTGGCCAGCGCGAGTTCGACCTTCACCAGCCCGCCCTTGTAGTAGAGCTTCAGCGGCACGAGGGTGAAGCCCTTTTGTTCCACCTTGCCGATCAGGCGGCGGATCTCCGCCTTGTGCATCAGCAGCTTGCGGATGCGGTCGGCGATCGGGTTGACGTGCGTCGAGGCGCTCTTGAGCGGGTTGATGCGCAGGCCGATCAGGCTGAGCTCACCGTTCTTGATCACGACGTAGCCGTCGGTGAGCTGCACCTGGCCGGAGCGGATGGCCTTGATCTCCCAGCCCATCAGCACGATGCCGGCTTCGTAGCGCTCCTCGATCTGGTAGTTGAAATGGGCTTTCTTGTTTTCGGCGATGGCGCTCATGGCGGGGCTTCCCGGGCAGGCCGGGTGATGCCGGCTCAATACAATTCCGGGATTGTATGAAGCACGTCAAGAAGTCCGTCCTGCTCTGGTACTCGCCGCGCGAGATGTACGACCTGGTGGTCGATGCGCCGTCCTATCCGAAATTCCTGCCCTGGTGCCAGAAGGGCGAGGTGCTGTCGGAGGACGACGAGGGGCTGACCGCCCGGCTGCACCTCGCCTACGCCGGGGTGAAGCACGCCTTCACGACCCGCAACCGCATGGTGCCGGCGCGCAGCCTGACGATGGCGCTGGTGGACGGGCCCTTCTCCCACCTGCTGGGCGAGTGGCGCTTCACGCCGCTGGGGCCGGCGGCCGCCGCGCCCGATGCCGAGCCCAAGGCCTGCAAGGTGGAGTTCGACCTGAGCTATGCGTTCTCGAGCCGGCCGCTGGAGGCGGTGGTGAGTCCGGTGTTCGACAAGATCGCGAATACCTTCGTCGATGCCTTCGTGGCGCGCGCCGAGGCGGTCTATGGCCGACGTTGACGGTGCGGACAAGGGCCGCGCGATCCGCGTCGAGGTGGTGTGCAGCCCGGGCCCGCGGCAGATCGAGTCGGTAACGGTCGAGCTGTCGGCCGCGGCCGCAACGGTCGCTGAGGCGTTGCGGCGCAGCGGCCTGCTGGCGCGCTTTCCGGCGCTGCAGGCCGATCCGGGGTTGGTTTGCGCGCTGTGGGGGCGCGCCGCCGGACTGGACGATGCGCTGCGCGACGGCGACCGCGTCGCGCTGTGCCGCAGCTTGACGGTGGACCCGAAGGAGGCGCGCCGATTGCGCTACCGCGCGCAGGGTCTGCGCCGGCAACCGCCGAAACGGCGGGTGCGCCCCGCTGCGGTGCCGGACGACGGCAGCACCGAACCGACGGCGGGTCGGGCCTGAGGGCCCTGCGCCCGATCAGCGGCAGTCGCTGCCGATGACCTCGCGGGCGCGGGCGACCTCGCGCTGGCGTTGGGCGTCGTCGAGGAACTCGCGGTCGCCTTGGGCGTTGCTGCGGGTGATGCGGATGCCCGATTCCAGCGTGCGCAGGTACTCGCGGGCGCGTAGGCAGTTCTCCTGGCGCTGGCGAGTCAGCCTGTCCTCGTCGGCCTTGCGCTTGGCGGCCTCGGCGGCCTCGGCCTGGCGGCGCTTCTCGGCCAGGGCCGGGTCGATCGCGCTGGCGCTCGCGGCCGGCGCCGATGCCGCAGAGGAGGCGGCAGCAACCGGGGCCTGGGAGGCGCCGGTCGAGCCGCCGCTGGGGCGACCCAGGATGGCCTGATCCGGCACCGACAGCGGCGGCGGGCGGTCGCTGTACTGAATGCGGCCGTTGGCATCGCGCCATTTCCACTGGGTCTGTGCGGCCAGTGGCGGGGTGAGCAAGGCGGCGGCCGCCGCCAGCAGCAGCGTGGCCAGCGCGGTGGCCCGCCGCGGGCGGACCGAGCCAATGGTGACGTTGGCAGTCTGCGCCGGGGGCCGGGAAGGGGCTCGCGATCTCATGCGGCCAGTGTAGCGGCGGCCGCCGGTCGCACCGTGGCGGGCGTGCAGGAATGCCGTTCTCCAGTCGGGCCTGTTACCAGTCCGTATAATCTCCTTTTGCGTCTGGAGCTTCCCCCATGCGCCTTCTCGGCAAAGCGTTGACCTTCGACGATGTGTTGTTGGTCCCCGCGTATTCCCAGGTGCTGCCGCGCGATACATCGCTGGCCACCCGTCTGACTCGCAACATCGAGCTGAACCTGCCCATCGTCTCCGCGGCGATGGACACGGTGACCGAAGCCCGCCTGGCGATTGCGATCGCCCAGGAAGGCGGCATCGGCATCGTCCACAAGAACCTGCCGCCCAAGCAGCAGGCGGCCGAGGTGGCGCGGGTCAAGCGCTACGAATCCGGCCTGCTCAAGGACCCGATCACGATCGCCCCCGGTGCCCGCGTGCGCGATGTGATCGAGCTGTCGCGCGCCCACGGCATCTCCGGCTTCCCGGTGGTGGATGAGGGCAAGGTGGTGGGCATCGTCACCGGCCGCGACCTGCGCTTCGAGACCCGCCTGGATGTGCCGGTGCGCGAGATCATGACCCCGCGCGAGCGCCTGATCACGGTGAAGGAGGGCGCCTCGCTGGCCGATGCCAAGGCGCTGATGCACCGCCACAAGCTCGAGCGCGTGCTGGTGCTCAACGAGGCCGACCAGCTGCGCGGCCTGTTCACCGTCAAGGACATCACCAAGCAGACCACCTTCCCGAACGCCGCCCGTGATGCGCAGGGCAAGCTGCGTGTCGGCGCCGCGGTGGGCGTGGGCGATGGCACCGAGGAGCGCGTCGAGCTGCTGGTCAAGGCCGGCGTCGACGCGCTGATCGTCGACACCGCGCACGGCCACAGCCACGGCGTGATCGAGCGCGTGCGCTGGGTCAAGCAGAACTTCCCGCAGGTCGACGTCATCGGCGGCAACATCGCCACCGGCGCGGCCGCGCTGGCGCTGGTCGAGGCCGGTGCGGACGGCGTCAAGGTCGGCATCGGCCCGGGCTCGATCTGCACCACCCGCATCGTCGCGGGCGTGGGCGTGCCCCAGATCACCGCGATCGACAACGTCGCCACCGCACTGCGCGGCACCGGCGTGCCGCTGATCGCCGACGGCGGCATCCGCTACTCGGGCGACATCGCCAAGGC